>JAHENA010000142.1 GCA_024643405.1 Flavobacteriales bacterium
TGCATGTGAACGTCAATGATCGGCAATTTTCCATCTTGAGCATTTACAATAAACGCAACAAAAAATGTCAAATAGAATGTGATGTTGTACTTCATGATTACTTTAAATTGCCACTAACGGTGAGTATATGAGCCGTTTTAATGGCTTATATACATTGTTGTGTTTAGTTTATTTTAGGTTCTTGTTGCGTTGAACAATGAATACCTCCTCCGTCCCAATTAATTGCCTTTGCATGTATTCCGATTATTTCCCTATCCGGAAAGTACTTTTTAAGAATAGCTACCATCTCTTCATCTTTCTTTTTCTCAGATTCCGGAAGTCCTTCTTCCCAATACTGACTTACTAAAACTACACCGTTTGACACTAAATAGTTGGCATATCCCATAATGGGCACCATGTTGATCATATCATCTTGTGCAAACTGCTCAGTTAATCCGTAAACCTCTAATACTTCCCAAATTACCATAGCTGGTAATGCTGCTGTATGCAAACTAATATCGGGAGATGGAATCTCTACTATAGTAAAAGGCTTTCCATTCACCCGTTTTGCCTGTTGCAATTGCTTAAGATATCCCTGAAATATCTCGTAGTCATACTGCTGTATAGGCGATTTGTTTTTATCTTCTTCAGAGATGGTTGTAACAAGCAGAGTGCTGTCATTGGCGAATCGAACAAGCGCATCAATATGACCATCTGCACCTTGCCCAAAATAGTTCTCTACCTTAAGACCGTTTCGTTCTAAAAGCGGAATACCCTTCAGCCAAATAACTTGCTCTTTCCCGTACAATTCTTTAATGGATTTCTCAATATCTTCAAGAAGTATATTGTTTTCATTTTGTTCAAGCGCAAAATCTTCTATCGAAAGTGCCGAATTACTATTTACTACAATAGCTCCTCCCTCGTAATTGACAGGACTTGTTTTGACAGAGTAGTTGTATCTGTTTGCTAAGCTATCATCAATGGTGCCACGAAGATTATGAATATCGTCACACCAAGAGTTAATGCATTTCCAGTTCCAGTTCGCCATTTTTAATTCTTTTCCGTTCGATAGAAAAATAGGCCCTGTATCCCGCATAAAGTTATTTGGTAATGGGTGAATGATCATCTGGATCTTAGAAGTGTCAACCTGCATCTGTATCATTCTGTCGACCAGAGCATTAGAAAGTGAGTCAGAAGTGGTTAAGACCTTTACCTGCACATTTTTATGAAGATGCTTAACAATTTCAAGTCTTGTGGCTATTTGACCATTAACAGAAAAGGGATTCCAAGCATCATTTATGTCAATCCATACAGATTGATGCTCTTCCCATTCAGGTGGGAACTCAAATTGCTTCTCTAATGACTTATCGTTGGAACATCCTATGATCAAGATGAAAAATATAAAAGTATATGCTCTCATATATCACAATTTAATTAAACACAACGGGTTCCGCATAATAAAAGGCCTGAGTTACAAGCTTTATTTGTCAGCCGTGGTTAATGTTTGTTTAAAGTTAGGAATTTACTTTTTATGATTCAGAAAGGCTTTTAATTATGCGTTGTTGGCAGTAGTTATTTTTTTAATTCATTTGCTTTTAAAACTCTTAAGAAATTACTTCCAAGAATTTTGACAATATCCTTTTCATTGTATCCTTTTTCTACTAATGCTTTAGTTATTAAAGGATATGTCGCAACATCATCTAATTGAAGAGGTGTGAGATTGATTCCATCAAAGTCAGATCCCAACCCAACATAATCAACACCCACCAATTTGACAATGTAGTCTATATGATCAATCAACTTAGATAATGGTGGTCTCATTTGGTTTGCCTCTGTTGTATGTTTTTTGTACAAGTAATCCATCATATACCATTCATCCATTCCGCTTTTTAAAAGTGAATCACTTTCAATAGCATGTTTTTCAAAAAACACTGTTTCTTTTTCGCCAAAACTGCTGTCAATAAAACCAGGATGAAAATTTATCATAATTACACCATCATTATTTGCAATTGCTTTTATTTGATCATCTTTTAAATTTCGCCGACTCGGGACAAGACTATAAACAGAACTATGTGAAGCTATAATCGGTTTCTTAGAAATCTCAATCACATCCCAAAATGTCTGGTCTCCAGAGTGACTCACATCTATCAACATTCCTAATTCATTCATTTTTGTTACAACCTGTACTCCAAAATCTGTTAGTCCTTTTTGAGGAAGATTTGGATTTGTTGTTTCATCGGCAGCACTAGTTGCCCATGAAGGAGCAACATTATGAGTTAAAGTTAAATATCTAGCGCCTCGTTTATATAGAGCCTCTAATTTATTAAGATCATCTTCAATCATATGACCACCTTCAATACCAAACATTGCTGCAATTTTATTTTTATTTGTAGCTTTTAAAAGCGCTTCAGAGTTTGCCACTTTAATAATCATATTTGGGTTACGAGCTATTGCTGCATCTAGACTGTCCATTTGTCTATTGGCTAATTTAAATGGGTTTTCCACACCTCCATCGCTATACACAGAAAATATTTGAACATCTAAACCTCCCTTTTTCCAACGGTTCAAATCGCTGTGTGTTTTTCCAGTTAAATCTTGATCCAACATTATTCCGAGGTCTACAGTTTTCATCAAGATATCATTGTGGGTGTCAATTACAATTGCTTCATTGTGAATTTCTTTAAATGTTTTGGGCTCAGATTCTTTTTCTGGCGAAGATTTACAAGATGAAAAAACAATAAATATGACAATGAAATATCTCATAAACTTAAATTTAGAATTTTGGTTTTAATTACTGCCAACGGTCCCGCATAATACGTGGCGCGGTTTTAAAGATAATTAATATTCCGCTAGTGGGGGTGTATGGTATTACGCAAGGTCATCCGGTGAGTGATTCAGCAGCGTTACGGATTATGCGATGTTGTGCTTTCGTTATTATTCCGTTTGTTCTAATTCTTTATTTATTTTAATAATAAGCTCAGTTGCCGTTTCCTTAACTGCCTTAAATATATCTAGAAGTCTTGAATGACGGACGTAGTTATTTTTGAAGTGATTTCTTCCTCTTATAGAATTCGCAAAATCAATCATCATTCTCAAATGCTCCGAAGCATCTTGTCGTATTGAAAATGATTTTTCAAGAGTTCCGGCACCCTCCATATCCATCCGATACTCATCTATCTCTATATACTTTTCTAAGTCGCGCATATAGGATTGATTTTCGGATACTTCTTTTTCATCCCATGACGTTTTGTATTCAACTCTTTTTTTAGTTATACCGTAATAATAGTTAATTTCATCTGTAATACTTTCAAAGCCTATAAATTTTGAATCTCCCGCATTCTGAACCCTTTGAAAGGTTCGGTCATTGATGGAAGTATCCCAATAAGTTCCATCAAAACTCATCCAAAGACTGTCTAAAGGACTCGTATTATCGTGAATTCTATTGAGCGCCCATTCCCCTACATCAATACTTGTGGAAATACTTTTAATGGCTCGATTAAATGCAATTGTATCACTTACTAAATCCTTCTTCATTTCCGATAAATAGTTTTTGGATTTTGCAAAGTCTTTTCTGCTTTCATTCCAATTATTAATCTGAAGTGCTATCAAAATTCCAATAACTACAAGGATTATTTCACCAATGGCATATTTTAAATACTTGCCAGTTTTGTTTTTCTCCATAAGGTCGTAGCGGATTCGTCTAAAAAACTTAATCATAGCCTAATGTAAACATTTAGTTTGTCCGCAAGCGGGTATCTCAACCAAACATCTACTAGATGTTTGATTTTGCTTTGCAAAATAATGTTTCGATAATCTAAAGAATTTTATCATTGGTTCAGCTCTTTTGAAATAGAATCTATGACATTCTCAATCTGTGCCAGGTTTTGTTTTGTGAGTCTGGTGTAAATTGAATTCCGAAATAACTGATAATCCAACTGCGCCAGGAAATCAGGATCAATGACCAAGTTCCAACCCTTTATTGTTTTTGAAAAGTTATCATAGAACTTTAATTCTTCCCAATCTACTTTTCCAACTACTTCATCCAATATTTCACCATTATAAACCAAACGTTTATAATAATGGTTGTAAAGATTCATGATGGCATATTTAAGGGCGTCATTTTTCACATTTTCTATTTTGCCTGCAGCTAATCCAGAGTCATAAACTCCCGTGGTCGGGAAAAATGTTGGATTACTCACTTGGGTCATAGCAAATAATGAATCGATCTTTGATTTATTTAAAGGGTCGGCATTTTTGACCAGGGTTATGGTTTCGGTAAGATCATCGCCCTTATTTGTTTGTATAAGATCAATATTTTGCAGTTGTTCTTTATTTTTTTCGAGCTCATTTTTTAAGTCAGTAAGGAACTTTTTCTCCCATGAATTGTTTTTTCGATTTTCATTCCAATTATTGATTTGTAAAGCAATCAAGATTCCAATTACAACAAGTACAACTTCTCCAATGGCATATTTAAAATACTTTCCAGTTTTCCCCTCAGAAAGTAAATTTTGTCTAATTTTTCTAAAGAATTTTATCATTGGTTAGCGGTTTGTCATAATGAAGCACAACGGTTTCGGCTATGAGTAGTTGTGTTTTTAAATTTAGGTTTTTGTCCGGGTTAATTAACAAGATATATTTGTAAGAATTTCAACTCTCTTAAACAACTTAGCAATTACTTATAGCCGTTGTTGGCGTTTCGTTATTTTTCCATT
>JAHENA010000007.1 GCA_024643405.1 Flavobacteriales bacterium
TTTAAAGATAATTACTTAATGAATCTTAATCTGACCAAACCCATTTGTTTTTTTGATCTTGAAACAACGGGCGTTAATATCTCTAAAGATCGGATTGTTGAAATTTCAATTTTAAAAATTTTCCCTAATGGAAAAGAAGAAAGTAAGACTTGGTTGGTTAACCCTGAGATGCCAATTCCTCCAGAAGTTGTAGCTATTCATGGTATTACTGATGAAGCTGTTGCTGATAAACCAACTTTTAAAGAATTAGCTAAAGAAATTTATAATATGATTAAAGATTCAGATTTAGGTGGTTTTAACTCCAATAAATTTGATATTCCATTACTTGCAGAAGAATTATTACGAGCTGATATAGATTTTGATATGAAAAATCGGGTGGCTGTTGATGTGCAAACTATTTTTCATAAAATGGAACAGCGTACGTTGAGTGCCGCCTATAAGTTTTATTGTAATGAAGAATTAGAAGGCGCACATGGAGCAGAAGCAGATACCAGAGCCACTTTTGAAGTGCTAAAGGCGCAAATTGCCAAATATGATGAAATTGAAAATGACACGAAGTTTTTGGCAGAATTTAGCTCAAGAAAGCAATTTGCAGATTTCGCCGGGTTCATCGCCTTTAATAAAAAAGGGCAAGAATGTTTTTCTTTCGGAAAGCACAAAGGAAAATTGGTAACCGAAGTTTTAGAAACCGAACCTGGATATTTTGGCTGGTTGTTAAATGCCGATTTTCCTTTGTATACAAAAAAGGTTTTGACGGCTATAAAATTGAGGAATTTCAATAATAAATTAGAATAAAATTTAAAGTCTTTAAAAAATGAAACTTATTTGCATAGGAAGAAATTATACTGAGCATATTAAAGAGTTGGAAAATGAAAAACCAACAGATCCTGTTATTTTTTTAAAGCCAGATACCGCTATTTTAGTTAAAAAACAGCCGTTTTTTATTCCAGATTTTTCAGATGATGTGCATCATGAAGTAGAAATATTGGTGAAAATTAATAAAGTGGGAAAATATATTGACAAAAAATTTGCTCACAAATATTATGATGAAATCGGTTTGGGAATTGATTTTACGGCTCGAGATTTACAAAATAAATTAAAAGAAAAGGGTTTGCCTTGGGAAAAAGCCAAAGCTTTTGATGGGGCTGCTGTCATTGGTAATTGGATTCATGTAAGTGAGATTAAAGATGTTAATAATATCAATTTCTCTTTGAAAAAGAATGATGAATTAGTTCAAAAAGGGAATACCAGTCATATGCTTTGGAAAATTGACGAAATAATAGAATATGTCTCTAAATATTTTACTTTAAAGATTGGAGATATTATCTTTACAGGAACTCCGGCAGGAGTAGGCAAGGTAATTGCAAATGATAAACTTAAAGGATTTGTAGAAAACACTCAGATGTTTTCAATAACTGTAAAATAAATGGAACAGAACTATAAATTATACCGTGTGAAAGAATTGGCAGACAACGATGACGATTTCATTGTTGCTTTGGCGCAAGCTTTTTTAGAAGAAGTACCGGAAGATGCCGAGAGACTTAAAAAGGCTGTTGCTGAAAAGGATTATCATAATGCGTATCAGGCGGCTCATAAAATGAAACCAACCGTTGATTTATTTGAGTTGGGAGTACTTGATACCTTAATTGAAGTTCAAGATTGGGGGAAATTTCAAAAAACAGAACTTGACATAACGGATCAATTGACAATCGTTTTAAATGCTGTTGATATGGCAGTTAATGAAATCAGATCAGATTTTAATCTATAATGTTAGCTGAGATAATCACTATTGGTGATGAACTTCTTATAGGGCAAGTTATTGATACCAACTCTGCGTTTATAGCTAAAGAGCTGAATAAAATCGGGGTTTCGGTATATCAAATCACTTCCGTTCAAGATGATAAAAACCACATATTAACGGCTTTCAATGATGCTGAGAATCGGGTAGATATCATTATCATCACAGGTGGTTTAGGACCAACAAAAGACGATATTACTAAAAAGACGATTGCTGAATATTTCAATGATACTTTGGTTTTGGATGAGTCCGTGTTAAAGAATATTGAAAATATTTGGAAACAGCATGTAAGGCAAACTTTGTTACAGGTCAATAAAGATCAGGCATTAGTGCCTTCAAAAGCAAAGGTTTTAATGAATGTCAATGGCACAGCTCCGGGAATGTGGCTTGAAAAGGCGGATAAAGTATTTGTTTCACTACCAGGAGTTCCTTTTGAAATGAAAGCTTTAATTCAAAATGAAGTTTTACCAAAACTGACATCTAAGTATCACTTGCCTTTTATATTGCATAAAACTTTACTCGTTTATGGTTTGGGAGAAAGCACGTTAGCTGATAAAATTGAATCTTGGGAAGATGCTTTGCCTAGTTTTGTGAAACTTGCATATTTACCTGATTTAGGAAGAGTTCGATTGAGATTGTCTGCAAAGGGTTTTGATAAAGAAAAAATTATATTGGAAGTCCAAAAGCAAATTGACACTCTTTTGCCATTAATTCAAGATTATTTTGTTGGTTTTGAGGACGAAGAAGGAGCCATTGAATCTATTATAGCCAAACAATTGACAGCATTAGGGCAAACTTTGGCTGTTGCTGAAAGTTGTACTGGTGGTAAAATTGCAGAGCGTTTTACAAGTCATGCAGGTGCTTCAAATTATTTTAAAGGCAGTATAGTAAGTTATGCAACCGATTCAAAAATTAAGGTATTAGGTGTTTCAAAAGATATAATTGAAGAAAATTCTGTAGTAAGTTATCAAGTTGCTGAGGCTATGGCTAAGCAAGTTCGACTCATATTTAATTCAGATTATGCCATTGCTACAACCGGTAATGCAGGTCCAACAAAAGGAGATTCAGAGGCTGAAGTAGGTACTGTATTTGTTGCTATAGCTACTAAAAACAGAGTTTACTCAGAAAAATTTATGCTTGGGAATCATCGTGCAAAAGTGATAAATAAGGCAGTAAATAAAGCCTTTGAAATGCTATTAAAAGAAATTTTTAAAAATTGATAAAATTTAAATTGCGATAAATTAAAGATTTTGTATATTTGCACCTCGTTTTTAAACAACTAAAATTTAAAGTTAGAAAATAATGTCAAGAGTTTGTGAACTTACTGGGAAAAAGGCAATGGTTGGTAACAACGTGTCTCACGCAATGAATAGAACTAAACGCAAGTTTAATGCGAATTTAGTTAAGAAACGTTTTTACATTCCAGAAGAAGATAGCTGGGTAACTTTAAAGGTTTCAACATCTGCTTTAAAAACTATTAATAAAATAGGTATTACTGCAGCTATAAAAGATGCTAAATCAAAAGGATTTTTAAAATAATAGCTGTATTTAATAAATAAAAGAAATGGCAAAGAAAGGTAATAGAATACAAGTAATATTAGAATGTACTGAGCATAAAGAATCTGGACAACCAGGGACTTCAAGATACATTACTACTAAAAATAAAAAGAATACGCCTGATAGAATGGAGATTAAAAAATTTAATCCTATTCTTAAACGTATGACAGTTCATAAAGAGATAAAATAAAAGTAAGACATGGCAAAGAAAACAGTAGCATCGTTACAAACATCTTCTAAAAGATTAACCAAGGCGATTAGAATGGAAAAATCTCCAAAAACTGGAGCTTACATGTTTGTTGAATCAATTATGGCACCTGAACTAGTAAGCGATTTCTTAAATAAGAAATAAGAATTACTTTTTATATAATATTTAAAAGCCACTTTTTTAGAGTGGCTTTTGTTTTATATTTACATCACCTTTAATGACAATTTAACAGTTTTGAACTTCGGGCAAGAAAATTGTTGTTGGTAAGTACATAAGTCAAAATATTTGTAAATGAGTTTTTTTAAAAAGATTTTTTCATCAGAAAAAAAGGAAACACTTGATAAAGGATTAGAAAAATCCAAAACTAACTTTTTCAATAAACTGAGTAAGGCAGTTGCAGGAAAATCGAAAGTTGATGATGAAGTTTTAGATAATCTTGAAGAAATTTTAGTTTCCAGTGATGTAGGTGTGAATACTACCTTGAAAATTATTGAGCGTATTGAAGCACGAGTGTCTAAGGATAAATATTTAGGAACAGATGAATTAAACCAAATACTGAGAGAAGAGATTGCCGCACTATTATCAGAAACAAATAGCGGAGAGGCTTCAGAATTTATTATTCCACAAGATAAAAAACCTTATGTTATTATGGTAGTTGGGGTCAATGGTGTTGGTAAAACAACTACCATTGGTAAATTGGCAAGCCAATTTAAAAAACAAGGTTTAAATGTGGTTTTAGGCGCTGCTGATACGTTTAGGGCTGCCGCCATTGATCAATTGCAAGTCTGGGCGGATAGAGTAGAAGTGCCGTTGATTAAACAATCTATGGGAAGTGATCCGGCTTCTGTGGCTTTTGATACACTTAAAAGTGCGGTTACTCAAAATGCCGATGTGGTAATTATTGATACTGCAGGACGTTTACATAATAAAGTAAATTTAATGAATGAATTAACTAAAGTGAAGCGTGTTATGCAAAAAGTAGTTATAGATGCCCCCCATGATGTGATGTTGGTTTTAGATGGATCTACAGGACAAAATGCCTTTGAACAAGCCAAGCAATTTACGGCAGCAACCGAAGTGACTTCACTGGCTGTTACTAAACTTGATGGTACTGCTAAAGGTGGCGTGGTCATTGGAATTTCAGATCAGTTTAAAATACCTGTAAAATATATCGGTGTAGGTGAAGGTATTGATGATTTACAGGTTTTTAATAAATATGAGTTTGTAGATTCGTTTTTTAAATAATTAATGTTTGAGTTTTAATATTTATCATAGTTTAATAATAAATGCTTCAACGCAACAGGTTTTTGATGCCATTACACTTCCAAAGCATTTAAATAATTGGTGGACTCTAAAGTGTGCGGGTACCCCAAAATTAAATTCAGAATATAATTTAAATTTTACGGATACTTATAATTGGTACGGTAAAGTTTCATCCTGCCTTCTTAATAAATCTTTTTATATTAAAATGACCAAATCGGACCCCGATTGGGATGCCACAACTTTTGGTTTTGAGTTGGAGGAAGTTGATAATGGTACTTTATTAAAATTTAGTCATGAAAACTGGCAGAAATTAAATCATCATTTTAAGCATTCCTCTTTTTGCTGGGCCATGTTGCTTCATGGCTTGAAAGATTACCTTGAAAAAGGAATCATAATTCCTTTTGAAAAGCGAAACTAATCTATTATAGAATCAGATTAATTAATGGTTTTTAGTATTTTTATTAAAAATCTCTATTTATGAAAAGATTCACTTTACTACTCTTCTTATTTTTAGTTTGTTCCTGTAAATATTTAAATGAAGAAAAAGGCAATTTGCCTTCAGAGGGTGTCGGCGTTGAAAAAAATACTGACTCCATTAGTAATCCAGAAAATGATTCACTCATTGATTCTACTGATTTGAGTGCAATATCGGTCAAAGAATTTCGAGAATTTAAAGTACTGGATTCAAAATATATTAATGTTGCCGACCTTTGGAATCCCTTTGATAAAGATTTAAAATCGTTTTCTGAAACGACTTATAATAATCTGAAACCTCTCATTTTAGAACAAGAAATTCCAGCAATTCAAAAACATGTACAAAACGGTAAATTATCATACGAATTATTAGTTAAATTCTATTTATACCGAATCCGAAAGTTTGACAGGGATAATGCCGGGTCTTTAAATTCTGTCATATCCTTGAATCGTAATATAATATCAGAAGCTAAGCAGAAGGATTTGGAGCTTAGAAATAAAAAGGTAAAACACCCCATTTTTGGTATGCCTATTTTGTTGAAGGATAATATAGATGCATCTGGTATGTCTACAACCGCAGGTGCTGTTGCTTTGAAGAATAATGATATAAATAAGGATGCGTTTATTGTGACACAACTTAAAGAGAAAGGGGCTTTAATTTTAGGAAAAACGAATTTAAGTGAATGGGCTTACTTTTTCTGTGGTGATTGCCCATCAGGTTATAGTGCTATAGGAGGACAAACTTTAAATCCTTATGGGCGCAAGATTATTGACACTGGCGGCTCCAGCTCTGGAAGTGGGGTGGCGGTAGCTGCCAATTTTTGTGCAGCTGCTGTTGGCACTGAAACTTCAGGTTCTATTCTGTCTCCCTCTAGCCAAAATTCTATTGTAGGTTTTAAACCAACTGTAGGTTTGATGAGTAGAAGTGGCATCGTTCCTATATCTTCAACATTGGACACTCCTGGGCCTATGACAAAGAATGTTATAGATAATGCCTTGCTATTGGATGCGATGTTTGGTCCTGATGAGAAAGATGATAAATCAATAGATGCACTTTTAGATAGTGGTTTTTATTATGAACAATTAGTCATTCCCCATTTGAAAGGCAAGCGATTTGGTTATTTTGAAGAATCAAAAAAAGACTCCTTGTTTGTTTCAGCGCTTCAAGTTTTAAAAAATCTTGGTGCAGAATTGGTCGAATTAAAACCTGAAATCATTGAACTTCCTGATTTTTTAAGATTACTTAATCTTGATATGAAAAAGGATTTGCCGATATATTTAAAATCAAGTGCTACTGATAGTGTTCAAGTTACTTCGGTTAATGATGTTATTGAGTTTAATAAAATGGATTCTTTAAATAGGATGCCTTATGGGCAAAAATTATTTGAAGGCATTGTCGCAGATAAAGGGACCAATCAAGATCTAGACGCTATTAAATCAAAATTAAAAAGGAATGGACAATTATTTTTTGATATTCCTATGTTAGCAAATAATTTGAATGCTATCTTATCCATAAATAATTATCACGCCGGTTTTGCGGCGGTGGCAGAATATCCTGCTATTACTATTCCTATGGGGTATTCTTCAGATAAAAATGCACCAAAAGGATTAACTTTTATAGGAAAGCGACTCAATGAAAAGTTTTTGTTGCAATGGGCTTATGCTTATGAGCAAGCTTCAAAAAAGCGTAAAATGCCTGATCATTATAATTAGTTGATTAATGCGTTTATTTTTCCCCATAATTCATTGTCAAAACCAGATAGTGCAAATGTTGGATTATCTGGATTGGCAACCTCACCCATCCTGATAACTACTAATTTTTTACTGGGCACAACATAAATTTTCTGGTCGTTTTTACCCAAGGCAGCGTACATATCATTAGGTGCATTTGGAATTAGACTGCCATTAAATTGTAGTTGCGATTGAGGTAAATGAAAGGTCGATTTTCCATTCAACCACCATAAATATCCATAGGCCTGATTGATGGCTTGTGAGGTGGTTGTAGCCTCATGTAAATAGCTTTCAGTTATAATTTGGGTATTCTCCCATTTGCCTTTGGCATAAATCAGTAGTCCAAAACGAGCCATACTTCTGCTGTTACTCCAATACACGCTTAAATTATCTAAATCTATCCAATTACCCGTCATCCCAATCTTATCTCTTAATTTAGTATTAAAATAAGCAGTCCAAGTTTTATTGCTGGCAGTAGCCACAACATCTTGCATTTTTACATATACATTGTGATAGGCCCATCTAGAGCCTGCGTCCGCTTTATATTGCAGATTGGCTGGCGAAACATCATCACCCAAACTATCATCTAAGCCAGAATTCATTGACAACAAGTTTTTACAGGTAATTAAGTTTTCTTTTTCAAGCGTTTCACTGGTCCAACCGGTTCCTAAATAATCAGAAACTTTATTGTTTATATTTATCAATCCTTCGTCTTGGGCAATTCCGGAAACAGTAGAGGTTAGTGTTTTACCTGCGCTAGCCCAATACCAAGGCGTAGTAATTGTATGACCATTTATATAACTTTCAACAACAATTCTTCCATTATAAAGGATTATAAAACTTTTGGTGTTTTTGAGCTCTAAATAATCTATTAAAGGCTGAAGTTGACTTTCGTTCCATCCTAATTCGGCAACGGATGTTGTTTCCCAAGTATCAGAATTTAAAGGAGGAAAATAAAGTTGATTATCTGTAGGATTGGGTTCTGTAGGATTATCATTTGATGAGCAACTCAAAAATAAATTAATGACTACGAGGCAGTATATCCATTTTTTCATAACAGTAGGTTTTAAATTTAAGACTATCAAATATATAAAAGGTTTAGTTTTTATAATAACATTAATCCTAAATTCTAATGGTGTCATTAGTAAATCCTGAATTATAATGTATCTTTGCGCACTCATTTTAAAGGTATGCGCACAAAATCTCTTAAGAAAAACAGAATTAATGTTGTAACCCTTGGTTGTAGTAAAAACGTTTACGACAGCGAAGTGCTTATGGGGCAATTAAAGGCCAGTGGGAAAGATGTGGTTCATGAAGAAGAAGGCAATATTGTGGTTATTAATACTTGTGGTTTTATAAATAACGCCAAAGAAGAAAGCATCAATACTATTTTAGAATATGTGCAGAAAAAGGAAGAGGGCGAAGTTGATAAAGTATTTGTTACAGGTTGTTTAAGTGAACGCTATAAACCAGATTTATTAAAAGAAATACCTCATGTGGATGAATATTTTGGAACGACAGAATTACCTGGTTTATTAAAAGCCTTAGGTGCCGATTATAAACATGAATTGATTGGGGAACGTTTAACGACCACACCAAAAAACTACGCTTATTTAAAAATTGCTGAAGGTTGCGATAGACCATGTAGTTTTTGTGCCATTCCATTAATGCGTGGGAAACATAAATCAACACCTATAGAAGATTTAATTACTGAAGCAGAAAAACTGGCTGCTAAAGGCGTTAAAGAACTCATTTTAATTGCCCAAGATTTAACCTATTACGGTTTAGATTTATATAAAAAACGTAATCTTGCTGAATTGCTTGAAGCTTTGGTAAAAGTGGAAGGGATTGAGTGGATACGTTTACATTATGCCTTCCCGACTGGTTTTCCAATGGATGTATTGGAGGTAATGAACCGCGAACCTAAAATTTGTAATTATTTAGATATTCCATTACAACATATTTCTGACAGCATTCTTAAAAGTATGCGACGTGGTACCACTAAAGAGAAAACAACAAAATTGTTGAAAGAATTTAGAGTAGCGGTTCCGGATATGACTATTAGGACCACTTTAATTGTTGGATATCCCGGAGAAACGGAAGAAGATTACCAAGAACTTAAACAATGGGTCAAGGAGATGCGTTTTGAACGATTAGGATGTTTTACCTATTCTCATGAAGAAAATACGCATGCTTATAATTTAGAGGATGATGTTCCTGAAGAAGTGAAGCAAGAACGCGCCAATGAAATTATGGAGATACAGGCTCAGATTTCGTGGGAATTAAATCAGGAAAAAATTGGCAAAACATTTAAAGTGGTTATTGATAGAAAAGAAGGTAATTACTTTGTAGGGCGTACGGAATTTGATTCCCCTGATGTAGACAACGAAGTATTGATTGATGCCACTAAAACTTATTTGAAAACAGGCGAATTTACCACTGTTAAAATTACTGAAGCGGCAGATTTTGATTTATACGCTGAGGTAGTAAATTAAAGAGGTCGTTTAACACGATGATATGAATTGTCTAAATGATTTATATCAGCTGTTAAACGAATTTATTCCAAACTGCTATAAAGTCAATTCTTGTAAAAGATTAAAAAATTTGCGTTATCGACTTTATCAAAATTTTAGACATAAAAATTCTTTAAGTTTACTTTCAGATTTGATTTGTATTTTTTTGAGCAAATTAAGATTCAGCCTTTTCTAATTGCTTATTAATCTTTTGAATGGCGTTTTCTATTGATTTTTCAGGCTCAATAATATTGTATTCCCCCCAAAATTCAGGATCTGAAAAACCAGAGGCTTTATCAATCAATACCACATTGGGTTTTAATTTTTCTCCTATAAGCTTAGAATCATCAGCAATTTCCCAATCAGTGATAGCCATTTCACAATTCAAGGTGTAAACATTATTAAATAATCTACGTTTATAATTAACTTTAAAAGTCAGTTCAATTTTACCATAACCATAATACCATTTTCCATTTCTGGTTCTGTAATCTACTCTGTAAGAAGCAACCGTTGGATAAACTTTGGCGTTATTTGGTTTTTTTCTAACAAACATTTCACTAGCTAATGTTCTGTTTGAAAGGTTTAAATTATACATAGCACTGGTAAGTGCAAGCGTTTGAGAATCAATATATAATTTACCATAATATAAAGGTTCGTCATTATTTACCTTTTGTTTGAAATTAACCACATAAACCAGTCTGTTATTTAATTGAGTAGATTCATCAAAAGTGAAAACGTAATTAGATAAATCATTTTTATCAAATATATATTCAGGATATTTTATCATATCGGTATATAAAGTGCTGAAAGGACCTCCCTGTAGTTTTAAAGCCAGTGTATCGAGTCTGGAATAATCAGTACTTTTTCTTGATTTTACAAGGCTCACTTCATCACTTTTCCCATTGGTGTAAGGCTGTTTGTATACAGCCAGAACGGCTTCAGAAAGTGAGGCGTTTTTATTACGTTTTTTTATAGTTTCTCGGTAAAAGGCAGTCATTTTTGTTCTGTCATTGTCGTAAAATTCACTTTTTTTGTTTAGAGTAGCACGCACTAAGGCTTCGGCATTTTTAATCCCATAAACATTTACATAACTTAATTGTGTTATAGAAACATCTAAATAAATTTTATTCTCATCTTTTTTTAGTGAAGAAATTTCAATTTCGCCTTTAGCATACCCAAGCAGTGAAATCTTAATAGTTTTATTTAAATATTCATTGGGAACTTTTAATAAAAAAGCACCTTCATTATTTGTAATCGTACTAATGTTAGTTCCTGAAATATTAATATCAACATAAGCTAAAGGGTCTTTAGAGCTACTGTCATAAACATGTCCTTTAAACTCATTTACGGTTTGTATCCCTTGCAATGGTTCTTGAAACACATTGGACGCCTGTGTCTTTAATTGTAGACCAAAAATGCAGAAAACTACGGATGTATATAAGAATACTAAACTGTTTTTTAGTGTATCTTTCTTTTTCATAGCAATACTTCTTAAGTGGTTATTTATAAAAAGTTTAAGTTACTAAAATGCTGATAAAATATCAAGGCTTTTATTAAATCATTAACAAATAATTGACAATTGAAATTTTCTTGAAATACGGTTGAATTTTCGGGGGATTTTATGTTGTAAATGTATCCATATTCCGTTGGTTTTTATTAGAATGATTAGAACTCTTAACTATTTTTTTAGAATTTAAAAATCTAATAAATGTATCTTTACCATTTCTTAGTAAAGAATAATTTAAATTATGCCATCAGAAAGTATTTCATTTAAAAAAACGGGCTATTTTTCTTCTTTAATTTGTGATTATTTAGAGGAAGCAGAAATGTTAAGGCCGTTTTATAATCGTTTCCCAACGCTTGAAAATTTCAGGAAGCAAATTGAAGAAAAACAGGCTTCCTTTAATTTGTTTTCAAGAAGTATATTGGTTGATAGTTTAAAGGAACAATATGCACGTATAGCAACCTCTGAGAGTACAGCACAAAATATTGAATCTTTAAAACAGGAAAACACTTTTACTATTACTACGGGGCATCAATTAAATATTTTTACAGGCCCACTATATTTTTTGTATAAAATTGTTTCTACTATAAATCTTACAACTCAACTAAAAAACGCATATCCTGATTATAATTTTGTTCCTGTCTATTGGATGGCAACTGAAGATCATGATTTTGAAGAGATAAATTATTTCAATTTTAAAGGAAAAAAAGTTCATTGGAATAAAGCAGCTAGCGGAGCTGTGGGTGAATTATCAACCTCAGGCTTAGAAACCGTTTTGGAGCTGTTTTCTCAAGAATTAGGGTTAGGTAAACATGCTGATTTTCTGAGAGATTTGTTTGCTGAAAGTTATTTGAAAAATGATAATCTGGCTGATGCAACCAGATATTTGACTAATGCGCTATTTTCAGAATACGGTTTGGTCATTATTGATGCCAATAAAAAGGAATTAAAGCAACAATTTGCACCATTTATAAAAGATGAATTGCTCCATGAGACATCGTTTAAATTGGTGTCAAAAGTAAACGATGCCATGAATGCGTTGCCTGGAAATACTAAAATTCAGGTGAATCCACGGGAGATTAATTTGTTTTACTTGAACCAGAATTTACGTGACCGTATTATTTTTGAAAATGAGATTTACTCAGTTGTAAATACTAATATTACCTGGACAAAGGAAGCGCTTTTAAAAGAAGTGGATAATTATCCTGAAAGATTCAGTCCAAATGTCATTATGCGACCTTTATATCAGGAAGTAATTTTGCCTAATCTCTGCTATATTGGCGGTGGTGGTGAATTAGCTTATTGGTTTCAGCTTCAGGCCTTCTTTAATGAAGTTAAAATCCCTTTCCCAATCATGCTACTGCGTAATTCAGTGTTAATTCAATCGGTTCAGCAACAAAAAAAGCTTAAGAATTTAAATATTTCTAATGAAGATATCTTTTTGAAGAGAGAAGTGTTTATTAATAAAAAAGTGAGGGAAATTTCAAATATAGATATTGACTTTTCTCCACAAAAAAAGCATTTAACTCAACAATTTGAAATTTTATACCAAATAGCTAAACAAACAGATAAATCATTTGTTAATGCTGTAAAGGCCCAAGAAGTAAAACAATTAAAAGGTTTGGAAAATCTTGAAAGACGATTGTTAAAGGCTCAAAAGAGAAAATTACAGGATCAGGTTTTAAGAATGACCGAATTACAAAATGACTTGTTTCCTAACAATAGCTTACAAGAGCGCAACACTAATTTTTCACAATTCTATTTAGAATATGGTGAGAAATTAATTCCTGAATTAATTAAAAACTTAAATCCTCTCAGTTCAGAGTTTTTAATATTAACACTTTAAATAATGCATAAAATAGATATTGATTTGGTGAACATGACCTTGGATGTCATGAAATATGCTATTGATAGAATATCAGTCACAGAACCTAAAATAGGGATTCCACAAAAAGCAGAAGATTTAAAAGCCTTAGTAGGTGAAACCATAACCGAAAAGGGCATTGGTGGTGAAGTAGCTTTTAATTTATGGAAAGCACATTTAATGAAAGCCAATGTATCTATTGATCATCCAAGACATTTGGCTTTTGTCCCGGCTTCACCCACAAGAGCAGCTATTATGTTTGATTTAGTGACTTCAGCGTCAAGTATTCATGGGGCGTACTGGATGGAAGGTGCTGGCGGTATTTTTTGTGAAAATGAAGCCATGAAATGGATAGTTTCACTCACAGGATTACCTGAAGGAGCTTTTGGGGTATTTACCAGTGGTGGCACCGCGGCCAATTTGTCTGCAATTGTTACCGCACGAGAATACTGGAGGAGTTTGAATAATCAGAATAAAGTGGAAAAAGGGCTTATTATTACTTCAATTGGTGCACATTCCTCAATTAAAGCCATGGCCAAAGTAGTAGATGTTGATGTTTTATTAGTGGATACTGAAGACAGATTAGAAGCAAATGCATTACAAAGCACTATAGATAATTTAACAAGCCATCAACGGCGACGATTATTTGCAATAGTGGCCACAGGTGGAACCACGAATGCTGGTATTATTGATGATTTGGATGGCATAGCTGTTATTTGCAAAAAAGAACATTTATGGTTGCATGTAGATGCAGCTTATGGAGGTGGCGCTTTAGCGGCGGATTCTGTAAGACATTTATTTAATGGCATTGAAAAAGCCGATAGTATCACCATTGACCCTCATAAATGGATGTTTTCGCCATATGACTGCGGTGCCGTGATTTATAAAAATCCTGAGTTGGCTAAAAAAGCACATGCACAGGAAGGTTCTTATTTGGATATTTTTAAAGATGAAGGGGCTCATGGATTTAATCCAAGTGATTACCAGATACAATTAACAAGACGTGTCAGAGGCTTGCCGTTGTGGTTCTCATTAGCAACACATGGTACTGACAGATACAAAGTGGCTATTGAGCGTGGTCTTGAATTAGCACAAATAGCAGGTAAATTAATTCAAGATAACCCACATGTGGAATTAGTACGAGAACCAAGTTTGTCTTGTGTTTTATACCGAAGAATTGGATGGAAACCTGAAGATTATACCCATTGGACTTATGAAAATCATAAAAAAGGTTTTGCCTTAGTAACTCCAACCAAATGGAAAAATGGTCAAACCTATGAAACCGTTTCTCGTTTTTGTTTTATCAATCCGGATACGACAGAAAAAGATATAGAAATGATTTTAGATTCTATGAAATAACCTTAAGTTATTTAAAGTCTATCAACATGTTATTTATTAAATAGTTTATCAGTCAGAATAAAAATAAAGGAAAGAAAGACATTAAATAAAATTTTAAAAAAGTGTCAGTCCTAATTCGTCATTCTAAAATCAATTATTACTTTTGCGCATGCAACACAACAAGGTACTTATCTTAGATTTCGGGTCGCAATATACCCAGCTTATTGCCCGAAGAGTTAGAGAACTCAATATTTATTGCGAAATTCATCCTTATAATAAAATACCAGAAACGGTATCAGAATACAACGCTGTAATTCTTTCTGGAAGTCCGTTTTCAGTAAGAGGTGAAGACGCTCCACATCCCGATTTATCAAAAATACGTGGTAAAAAGCCCATGCTAGCTGTTTGCTATGGAGCACAGTATCTGGCGCATTTCTCAGGAGGTGAAGTAGCACCATCAAATACCAGAGAATATGGAAGAGCCAACTTGTCATTTATAAAAAATGAAGACGCTTTTTTCAAGGGAATTAAAAAAGGAAGTCAGGTTTGGATGAGTCATAGTGATACCATTAAGCATTTGCCAACAAAGGCTGTTTTATTGGCATCAACCCATGATGTTGAAAATGCGGCTTATAGAATTGATGGCGAATCAACTTATGCCATTCAATTTCATCCTGAAGTCTATCATTCTACGGATGGTAAACAATTATTAGAAAATTTTTTAGTCCATATAGCAGGGGTGCATCAAGATTGGACGCCTCAATCATTTGTTGAGGAAACTATAGAAGATCTTCAGAATAAAATAGGAAACGATAAAGTAGTCTTAGGGCTATCCGGTGGTGTTGATTCTTCGGTGGCTGCAGTATTATTACATAAAGCTATTGGAAAAAACTTGTATTGCATTTTTGTAAATAATGGCTTGCTTCGAAAAAATGAATTTGAAAGTGTTTTGAAGCAATATGAGGGCATGGGACTAAACGTGAAAGGTGTTGATGCTTCCAAAAGATTTTTGGATGCTTTGGCTGGTGTTGATGATCCTGAGAAAAAAAGAAAAGCTATTGGTAATGCTTTTATTGAAGTTTTTGATGATGAAGCACACCAAATTGAAAATGTAACCTGGTTAGCACAAGGAACGATTTATCCAGATGTCATTGAAAGCGTTTCAGCAACTGGTGGACCATCGGCGACTATAAAAAGCCATCATAATGTTGGCGGATTACCTGACTTTATGAAACTTAAAATTGTAGAACCTTTAAAGTCATTATTTAAAGATGAGGTTCGCAGGGTAGGAGCTACGTTGGGTATTGATCCTTTATTGCTAGGTCGTCATCCGTTTCCAGGCCCTGGACTGGCAATTCGTATTTTAGGAGATATTACGGCTGAAAAAGTGCGCATCCTTCAAGAGGTAGATGCTATTTTTATAAATGGTCTTCGTGAATGGGGATTATATGATAAAGTCTGGCAGGCAGGGGCTATGTTACTACCCGTAAATAGTGTTGGTGTTATGGGTGATGAACGTACTTATGAAAAGTGTGTGGCACTAAGAGCGGTAGAAAGTACCGATGGTATGACGGCAGATTGGGTTAACTTACCTTATGAGTTTTTACAGAAAACATCTAACGATATAATAAATAAAGTAAAAGGCGTTAATAGAGTAGTATATGATATTAGCTCAAAACCGCCAGCCACCATTGAATGGGAATAATTTTTGGCAGAAGCCATAATTTAAAGTTATATTTATCTTTTTTGATGGCATCTAATTGGCGTTTCACAAGCGTATATAATTAGAATGAGTAAAACTTTATTCTAAGTTAAATTCTAATATGTTTTTTTGGCATGCTATATGTATTAGAAGAAAAGTTAGTTAACCTAAGTTAAGTTCATGAAAATTTCCTGAGCTTAAATTTAAAAATAGATTGCATGATTAAATTCTTTTCCATTATTTGTTTAGTATTTGTTTTCGGTATAAATACGGTTCAAGGGCAAAATTATAAAACACATAAAGTTAAACAAGGAGAGACCATTGAGAGTATTGCTAAGCAATATTTAGTAACACCTGTTGATATATATACTTTAAATCCTGATGCTAAAAAGGGATTAAAACCAAATGCGCTTTTAATCATTCCAAGTTCAAAAGGCGAAGAACCAAAAGTGACAATATCTAAAGAATTACAGGGATTTAGAACGCACAGAACTGGTAAAAAAGAGACTTTATATAGGTTGGCTAAAGAAAATAATGTCTCAGAAGAAGATATTAAAAAGTACAATACTTTTTTATATGCGAATCCTTTAAGGAAAGGCGATAAAATTCAAATCCCAATTTTTAAGATAACCAAAGTTGTTGAAGAAACGGCACAAACGAAGCCATACATGGTATTGCCTAAAGAAGGCAAATGGCGTATTGCCTATAAATTTGGAATAACGGTTACTGAGTTGGATGCTTTAAATCCACATGTAGGTGAAACCTTGCAGGAAGGTCAGGTAATTAACGTGCCAAATATTACCAAAACAGATGAGAAGATAGTTGATGAACAATACAGTTATTATAAAGTCTTACCAAAAGAAGGATTTTACAGATTAAAACTTAAACTAGGACTGGAACAAGACCAATTGGAAGCCTTAAATCCGGTTTTAAAGGAAACAGGATTAAAAGAAGGGATGGTTTTAAAAGTACCTTTTAATGCCGTTGATAATAATACTGATGAGCCATCAAATGTTAAAAATCTGGCACATTATATACATGATTACTCCATAAAGCACATTGCTGTCATGTTACCTTTTCGTTTAAATAAAGTTGATTTTGATTCAATTACAGGTACAAAGCAAAGCATCACAAAAGACCCTTATTTAAATGCTTCTTTAGATTTTCATTCAGGTATTTTATTAGCGATAGATTCTTTAAAAACTTTGGGAATCTCTTTGAAAGTAGATGTCTATGATACAAAATATCAGGTAAGTGAAGTAGAGAAAATTATCAGAGAACATGATTTTGAAGATGTTGATGCCGTCATTGGCCCCTTAACACCAAATAATTTTGATAAAGCCACTAATGATTTAAGAATATATAATATTCCAGTAATATCGCCTATTGGTGAAAATTTGAATCTGGTAGAAAATGTATTTCAAACAAGACCATCCATAGAAATATTGCGAAATAAGATTATTGGCTATGTGAAAACATTATCTGATGTGAATAATGTAGTGATCATTTCTGATACAAAAAATACTCTTGTAGCCAGTCAAATTAAACAAGAATTTGTAAGTGCTAGGCAAGTGTATTCCAGAAAAAATAAAGAGGGCAAAGATGCCAATTATGTTTTAGCTGATGATATTGCTGCGGTTTTAAAGCCTGGACAAAATATCGTTTTCTTAGAAACTCAAAATGAAGGATTTGCCTCCAATGTTACCAGTATTTTAAATTCATTAATTCAGGTAGAAAATATTGCAGAGAAGAAAGTGGGAATTGATATTATATTGACAACAACCAATATAAATTCTGCTTTTGAAGGTGATGAAATATCTAACGAGCATTTATCAAACCTACAGTTTACATTTGGAAGTATGTCTAAAAGTAACGATGGGGTTATTAATAATTCCTTTATTAAAAAATACGAAGAGATTTATCATGTTACACCCAACAAGCGTGCCGTGAGAGGTTTTGATATTACTATGGATGTAGTTTTAAGATTAGTGTCCTCTGATGATTTATACAAGTCTGTTAATGAAAGTCCGTTAACCGAATATGTTGAAAATAAATTTGAGTATAAAAAGAAATTGTTTGGTGGTTATTACAATGAGGCATCCTACCTGGTAAAATATCAGGATTTAAGAATTGTGGAAATTAAGGAATAAACTTATTTTGAAATACAATTTTCACAGTGGTATAGAGTAAAAAGATAATGCCAATTAATACTTTCACAACTACATACCTATGTTGATGCAACCAGATAAAAATTTTCTGATAACGTTAGCGCATACCAAAATGCCTTTTGGTAAATACAAAGACCGTTATTTGATTGATTTACCTGAGTATTATGTGGTTTGGTATCATAACAAGGGATTTCCCAAGGGAAAATTAGGAGACTTACTTCAAACGGTATATGAATTGAAATTAAATGGACTGGAAGATTTAATTAGAAATATAAAAAAGCAATATCCTAAATAAATATTTTAAGGTCGTTTATCGTTTTTTATATGTTAAGTTGTTTGTTTGTGTGCGAGGATTCTCTGAAGGAAAATCAGACCCTGCAAACATGCCACGATCTTTTGATTACCTAAACTAAGCAATTTTTTATATATTATGTTTTGCAATGCGTTTTCTGTAAATCCTATGTAATAAAAACATTTATAATTTAAAAAACCAAATGCTAAAAGATTTCCAAAATTCAAACTTATAAAAATTCATTACTGCATAATGATAGAATAAATGGATAAGAAGAGCAACTGGAAAAACGTTAAGACGTTTATGGGATTTCCAGTCCCAAACACATAATATAACTAAAAGAATATCTGCTAAAGTTAGTCCGACCACCTGAATGACGGGCCCGTCTACCGATGGAAAAAATGGTAATAGCGAGGGGAAATAGGAGTCAATGATACGATCAATAATGGCCGTAAACATTGCGAAAATTGTACATATCATAAATCGTGCATGGACTGCTGGTTTGTTTTTAAAATAAATTGCCAACAGATAATAGATAAGAAAGACGAGTAGAGCAATTAAAACAGAGGACGTAAATAAATAATCTCGATTTTCTAATGTAGTTGATTGATTTAACCTAAACTTGTAAAGGTCAACAGTTGTAAAGGCGATTAAAGGAACTAATAAATATGAAGTTTTACCTAGTTGTCTGTGAAGTTTTATTTTTTTTCTTCTAATAAGGTAAGCTTGGGCTATTAATAAAATGCACCAAAGAATCATCACAGTTCCATGTAGGTGCATACGGTAATTTTCTTGATCTAATATTTGTGTGAAGTATGTCACCCAAAAACCCAACAACATAAAAATGAAAAAGCCGATTAAATACAAATAACTCTTTTGGAATAAGACTCTTTCTAATTTCATATCTTAATCAAAAATTATTTTCAAAAGTTTTTCTAACTTTTTTGCCCAACTAAACTGATATGGACTGTTTTAATAATTCATATTAACAGTTAAACGAAGTTCGCTATTATTTATGATAAAATCAATGAAGTTCTACGCCTTTTTAGTAAATAAAGCTTTGTTTATAAGTCGTCTTCAAATAACTAAAACAAAGTTTAAATAACTAGTTTAATTTTGTAAATTTGCCTGCGTTTATAGACGCAACATGACAAAAACAACCAAATACATATTTGTAACCGGAGGCGTTACCTCTTCTTTAGGAAAAGGTATTATTGCCGCTTCTTTGGCTAAATTACTTCAGGCACAAGGTTACAGAGTAACCATTCAAAAATTAGACCCCTACATTAACGTGGATCCGGGAACTTTAAATCCTTATGAACACGGTGAATGCTATGTGACTGAAGATGGTGCTGAAACTGATTTGGATTTAGGCCATTATGAACGTTTTTTAAATGTTCCGACCAGTCAGGCCAATAATGTTACAACGGGTCGTATTTACCAAAGTGTGATTGATAAAGAGCGTCGTGGCGAGTTTTTAGGTAAAACGGTTCAGGTAGTGCCTCACATTACCGATGAAATTAAAAGACGTGTGCAACTTCTTGGAAATTCTGGGGAGTACGATATTGTAATCACAGAAATTGGTGGAACCGTAGGTGATATAGAGTCATTACCATACATTGAAGCGGTGCGTCAGTTAAAATGGGATCTGGGTGAAAATAATGCCATTGTCATTCATTTAACTTTAGTACCATACTTAGCAGCAGCTGGTGAACTTAAAACCAAACCTACGCAGCATAGTGTAAAGACTTTGATGGAAAGTGGGGTACAGGCCGATGTTTTGGTGTGCAGAACAGAATATGATTTGCCTTATGATTTACGCAGAAAACTGGCCTTATTTTGTAATGTAAGAGAAGAAGCTGTCATTCAATCTATTGATGCATCTACTATTTATGATGTGCCTAATTTAATGCTTGAACAAGGCTTGGATAAAGTAGTTTTGAAAAAATTAGCTTTAAAAAGTTCGGTACCAGATATCACACAATGGAATAATTTTTTGACCCGACATAAAAACCCTAAAACAGAAGTCACTATTGGACTCATAGGAAAATATGTTGAATTACAAGATTCTTATAAGTCTATTCTAGAATCCTTTATTCATGCCGGCGCAGAAAATGAGGTTAAGGTTAATATTGAGCCTATTCATTCAGAATATTTGAATGAGGACAATATTAAACTAAAGTTGTCTCATTTAGATGGTATTTTGGTAGCACCAGGTTTTGGAGAAAGAGGTATTGAAGGAAAAATTACAGCTGTGAATTATGTGAGAGAAAACAATGTGCCCTTTTTTGGAATTTGTTTAGGAATGCAAATGGCAGTCATTGAATTTGCTCGTAATGTTTTAAAATTGACAGATGCTGATTCAACAGAAATGAATGCAAAGACCAAAAATCCAGTCATTGATTTAATGGAAGACCAAAAGTTAATTACAGATAAGGGTGGAACGATGCGTTTAGGTGCCTGGGATTGTGATTTAAAAATTGGAAGTTTGGTGCGTGACATCTATAAATCAGAGCATATCAAGGAGCGCCACCGACACCGTTATGAATTTAATGGAAAATATAAAGAAGCCATTGAAGCCAAAGGAATGATTGCAACGGGTTTAAATCCAAATACAGGATTAGTAGAAATTATTGAAATTCCTACGCATCCATTCTTTATTGGGGTGCAATATCATCCAGAATATAAAAGTACAGTAGCTAATCCACATCCGTTATTTGTAGCGTTTGTTAAAGCGGCTTTAAAATTTAAAAACGGTAAAAAAAGTGCCAGTGTGTCACAAAACTAAAATTGGATAGTTTTTTGATTAGCATTTAAATCCTTGACTTGAAGGAGGAATAATAAATAACAAATGGAAGAAAAAAAATTAGATATAAATTCGATCATAGGATTTGCCCTCATTTTCGGGATATTAATGTATATGCTTTGGCAAAATCAACCAACTCCAGAACAGGTTGCAGAGCAGGAAAAAGCAAAACAAGAACAACTTGCCGCTGAAGAAAAAGCCAAAGTTCAAAACGATGTAATTCAAACAACTGCTGAAGATTTTTCTAAGGAATCAGTGACTGATTCAGTTCAGTTAACCTCATTAAAAAATAAATTGGGGGCGTTTGCCTATTCCTCTACGTTATCGTCAGCTTCAAATAATGAAACCGTTGTTGAAAACGATTTATTAGAGTTAAAATTTAGTAACAAAGGAGGATTTCTTTCTGAAGTCAAGTTAAAGAACTTTGTAAATTATGATTCTATTCCTATTTATTTGGTAAAAGATAATAATGCAGCTTTCAATATTAATTTTGGAACTACAGATAGTCGTATATTAAATACACAGGATTTGTATTTTGAGCCGACTATAACAAAAAACGGCGAGAACACCATAGTTTCTATGAAACTAAAGGTTGCAGAAGATAAGTTTTTGGAATACAGATATGAGATTAAGAAAAATGAGTATATGATGGATTTTACCATCAGATCTCAAGGACTGGATCAAGTAATAAATAGTTCACAAGCTATAAATTTAGACTGGAAAATTAAAACGTATCGTCATGCAAAAAGTGTGTCTTATGAAAATCGTTACACCGAGTTAATATATGAATATGAAGGTGGTAAGGATAATTATCTTGGTCAAAGAGAACTTTCTGAAACTACGGAGAATGAAGTGACCTATGTAGCGTTTAAACAACATTTTTTCACCTCTATTTTATTGGCGGACTCCCCATTTAAAACAGCCGATTTAAAATCCTATAATCTAATAAAAGACGAAGAGATTGATACGGTTTTTACAAAGTCTTTTGAGGCGAAATTACCTTTAGAACTTGCTTCAGGAGAGATTAATAAAACCATGAATTGGTATTTTGGTCCAACAGATTATAAAATATTAAATTCTTACGATAGAAATTTAGATGAGGTTGTGCCTTTAGGATGGGGTATTTTTGGTTGGATTAACCGTTATGTATTCATCCCTACCTTCGGATTTTTAAGTGGATTTTTACCTTATGGTTTTGCCATTATTGTCATGACTATTTTAGTAAGAATAGTGATGTCTCCAGTAACCTATAAGTCCTACGTATCTCAGGCAAAAATGAAGGTTTTAAAACCTGAAATTGCTGAAATAAATGAAAAGTATAAAGATAATGCCATGAAAAAACAGCAGGAAACCATGGCTTTATACAGTAAGGCAGGTGCAAGTCCTATGGCTGGATGTTTACCGGCCCTGGTGCAACTACCCGTGTTTTATGCATTATTTCAGTTTTTCCCTTCAGCCTTTGATTTACGTCAAAAAAGTTTCCTTTGGGCTGAAGATTTATCGTCTTATGATACTATTGCGAAATTACCTTTCCATATACCGTTTTATGGTGACCATGTGAGTTTGTTTCCAATTTTAGCCTCTGTTGCCATATTCTTTTATATGCAAATGACTACTGGGCAACAAATGGCGTCGCAACCAACTCAGGAAGGTATGCCTGATATGAGTAAAATGATGAAGTATATGATGTATTTCTCACCCTTAATGATGTTGTTTTTCTTTAATAATTATGCTTCAGGATTGAGTTTGTATTATTTTGTATCGAACTTAATTACCATTGGTATAATGCTGGTTATTAAGAATTTTATTATTGATGAGGATAAAATACATGCCAGAATTCAGGAGAATAAAAAGAAGCCTAAAAAAGAAAATCGTTTTCAAAAGAAAATGAAAGAAATGATGGAACAGGCAGAAAAACAAAAACAATCACAAAAACGTAAATAGATAAAAAGCTGCCACTAGGCAGCTTTTTTGTTCTATACAATTTCAATAATAAGAATCCGTTATTTAAAGTATGAAAAATTTAGCACTTATAATCTTTGTGTTTTTTGCTGGTTTAGTTTCAGCACAAACCGTTAATCAATTAGATACAGAAGGCAAACGTCATGGTATCTGGAAAAAATATTTTGATGATACGACTGTTTTAAGGTATGAAGGGGAATTTAATCATGGTAAGGAAATAGGGCTTTTTAAGTATTATAAGAATATTGAGAAAAAAGCCTCTCTAACGGCTACAAAACAATTTAATAATGTTGATAATAAAGCTTATGTCACCTTTTTTACTTCTACTGGAAAAGTGGTGAGTGAAGGCGAAATGGATGGTAAAATTTATATAGGTGTGTGGAAATATTATCAAAAAAATTCTGATAAGCTGTTAACCTTGGAAAATTATGATTTAAATGGAGAACTTGATGGTGATCGTTTTGTGTATTATGAAAACGGTGAAATTGCTGAAAAGCAGTTCTATCGTCATGGTAAATTAGAAGGGCCTTCGTTTTGGTATACTGACAAGAATGTTGTTTTAAAAGAGTTTTATTATGTCAATGGAGAATTGCATGGATTAGCAAAGTCTTATGACCCCAAAGGACAATTAATTCTGGAAGGCAATTATAAACAAGGTAAGAAGCATGGTATTTGGAAAACCTATGAAAATGGAAAATTAATAGAAGAAAAGGACTATACATATCATTCCAAACTAAAAAAATAAAAAATGAAAGGCCCTTTAAATTAATAAAGAGCCCTTACATTTATTTAGACACTTAAGTCTAAATCAAACAAACCAAACTAAAACTAACTTTCTTTTTATTTCAGGTGTTGTTAACTTGATACTTACTCAGATTAGTATTTATTTATAAGTGTTCAAACTTTTATGTTTATCTGTCATACCACGATGAATAATCACCTTCTTATTTTATTTAAACCACTAACATTTTTCTTTAAGGATGTTGTAGTTTTTATGTTTATTAAAAGCCTCATTTAATGTAATTAATATAAGCGAGGCCTATTATTTTAATTTATTGTGCTGGTAATATTACTTTGTCAATTACGTGTACCACACCATTGATTGCTTGTATGTCAACTAAAGAAGTAATAATATTACTAACTCTGTTATTT
Organism: Flavobacteriales bacterium; assembly: GCA_024643405.1. Classification (GTDB taxonomy): domain Bacteria; phylum Bacteroidota; class Bacteroidia; order Flavobacteriales; family Flavobacteriaceae; genus Yeosuana. Next base: position 24,333 of record JAHENA010000007.1, read on the forward strand.
GGATCTGTTAGAGTAAATGCAGTATTATCTGCGGTAATATTTCCACCTAAAGTAGCAACAGGCCCGTTTGGTAAACCACTTGACTGTATATTTCCACTAACGATGTGTTTTAATAATACGGCATCTACAGTTGCAGGGTTTAAATCACTTAGTGTAGTATTACCAGAAGGATCTAATTCTAATAATAGGGCAGCAAATGCATCGTTTGTAGGGGCGAATACTGTGAATGGACCAGCAGTAGCGTCTGAAACGGTTGCAATGTAATCTACAGTTGGAGACCCTGTATCGGCTAATTGTAAAGCACTCACTAAATTTCCTAAAGCAGGATTGGAAGTTGCAAAAGTAGCAATGGTTGGTAAACCAATTACGGTGTCAACAGCATGTATAATACCGTTTGTAGTTACTACATCAGCAGCGGTTACTGAAGAAATTCCATTAAAACTTACACCTTCAGTAGCATTAAAATATAAACTTAAGTTTTCCATGCTCGGACCAGTTGCTAATGTGTTAGTATATCCAGAACCTAAACCAACTAGATCAGTAGATGTTACAACACTTCCTAAAACGTGGTTTAATAATATATTTGCTAAAGCATCCGTTGGAACATCTCCTAAAGCGGCACCATTTAAAAATGTTGTAAAAGCAGCATTATCTGGGGCTAAAACAGTAAACGTTCCCGCACCACTTAAAACACTTACTAAATCTCCATCAGCCGCACTTAATGCTGCTACTAAACTTGAGAAAGCAGGATTTGCTAATGCTTGAGTTACCACTGTAGGTAAACCAATTACTGCGTCAACAACATGAATAATTCCATTAGTGGCGTCAATATCTGCAATTGCAACGTTAGAAACACCATTTAAGGTCACGCCATTAGTGGTATCTATAAACATGCTTAGGTTTAAATCTGAATTAGGTTGTGTTGCAAGCGTACTTACATAACCTGTTGATAAACTTGTTGAAGCATTTTCTCCAACAACTACATGGTTTAATAAAATTTGAGTTAATACATCAACGGGTACATCATTTAATGAAGGAATGTTGTTTTGAGCTAAGAACGCTGTAAACGCTGCATTTGTTGGAGCAAATACGGTATAGCTTCCTGGTTGATCTAATGTTTCAGCTAAATTAGCAATGGTTAAAGCGTCTACCAAAATACTTAATTCTGGAGTTGCTACTGCTAATTCAGTAATAGTTTCAGGTAATGTAGCTGCTGGACTATTATCGTCGTCATCACTACAAGAAAATGCTAAAAAGGCAATAGCTAACATTGCCGTCATTTTTGTTAAATTTTTAAATTTTTTCATGTTTGTTAATTTTTATTAATATTTAGACTTATATAAATGTTTAACAAAAATACAAATAGATTAAACAAAAACAATAATGTTTAATAAATTTAACAAAACTTTAAACAAAAAAAATCTCTATAACTATTTTTTATCGATGATTTACTAGAATACTAATTCTAGGTATTCTATGTATCTTTGCAAAATATTATCATTTAAATTGTCTTTTATTAAGTTTATGAAGTAAGAGATAATTGAATATTTCGTCTAAATAGGAATAAAAAAGATTAATGAAAAGAGTAATTGTTGGACTTTCTGGGGGTGTTGATTCTAGTGTGGCTGCTTATTTATTGAAGGAGCAGGGTTATGAAGTCATTGGTTTGTTCATGAAAAACTGGCACGATGATTCTGTAACGATATCTAATGAATGTCCATGGTTAGATGACAGTAATGATGCCATGTTGGTTGCAGATAAACTTGGTATCCCGTTTCAGACGGTTGATTTAAGTGAACAATATAAGGAACGTATTGTTGATTATATGTTTAAGGAATACGAGAATGGTAGAACACCAAACCCGGATGTTTTATGTAACAGGGAAATAAAGTTTGATGTGTTTATGAAAATTGCAATAGAACTTGGGGCAGACTATGTTGCAACAGGTCATTATTGTAGAAAAGGCGTTATTTCTAAAGACGGCAAAGACATATACCAGCTATTGGCAGGTGTTGATCCGAATAAGGATCAATCTTATTTTTTATGTCAGTTATCGCAGCAGCAGCTTTCTAAATCATTATTTCCTATTGGTGAATTAACGAAGCCAGAAGTAAGAGAAATGGCCTTAAAACTTGATTTGGTCACCGCTGAAAAGAAGGATTCACAAGGACTTTGTTTTATAGGTAAGGTAAAATTACCAGATTTTTTACAGCAACAATTAAAACCAAAAGAAGGACAAATTGTTGAAATATTTAGTGAAAACAGTCTTTATAAAGGGAGTCATCCTGATTTTAAATCCGTAGAAGATAGACTTGAATTTTTATCTAGAAAAAGGGAGTATCATTTAGAAGATGGAAAAGTAATAGGAAAGCATCAGGGTGCACATTATTTTACTAAAGGTCAAAGAAAAGGATTGGCAGTTGGTGGTCATGTGGAACCATTGTTTGTTATTGAAACCGATGTGAAATCCAATATTATATATACAGGAGAAGGCAAGGAACATCCGGGTTTATATAAATCTGCCTTATTTGTTAAAAATGAGGAATTACATTGGATTCGAGAGGATTTAACCTTGAATACTGATGAAACTATGAAAGTATTGGCCAGAATACGTTACAGACAGCCCTTGCAAAAAGCAACCCTTTATAAAGTAGATTCAGGTTTATATGTTGAGTTTGAAAATCCGCAATCTGCCATTACAGAAGGACAGTTTGTAGCCTGGTATCTTAAAGATGAATTAGTTGGTTCTGGTGTAATTTCTTAACTTGTAATCACCTAATATAATTAGTAATGAAAAAGAGCCTACTTTTTTTGTTTCTATGGAGCATTCCAATGCTATATTTTGCTCAGCAAGAAGATGCCTGGGTGTATTTATCTGATAAACAAAATGTTTCTGCTTCATTATCAGATCCAATTACTATTCTTTCCCAAAAAGCTATTGACAGAAAAATTAAACACGGTATTTCAATTGATTCACGAGATGTGCCCGTCAATGAAAATTATATTTCACAGTTAAAAGCTCAATCTGGTATCACTGTTTTGGCTAAGTCTAAATGGTTCAATGCCGTCCATGTTAGAGGGACCGAAATTAATATTAAGGCACTAACTGGTTTAAGTTTTGTAGCATCTATTGATTTTGCGGATAAAAATTTAAACCTTAAACAAATACCACAAAAAAAGAAATCAAAGTTGGAAACTACCACCACTACTTTTATTTATGGAAATGCCTTAAATCAAATTCAAATGATTAAAGGAGATCAATTGCATGTATCCAATTATACCGGAACTGGAATAACTATTGCTGTGATGGATGCTGGGTTCACAAATGTAAATCTCATGGATTCTTTTAAAAGGTTACGAGATGCGGGTCATGTTTTGGATGGCTATGATTTTGTGAACAGAGACGATAATGTTTATAAAAATACAATAAGTAGTCATGGAACCTGGGTTTTAAGTACAATGGCTGGATTTGTTGACAACAATTATGTGGGTACCGCACCAGACGCTTCTTATTATTTGTTTATAACTGAGGATGCTTTAAATGAAAATCCTGTTGAAGAAAGTTATTGGGTAGAGGCAGCAGAGCGTGCGGATAGTTTGGGGGTTGATGTTATAAACACCTCATTAGGATATACCACTTTTGATAATCCAAACTATGACTATACACCTTCAGATATGAATGGCAACACTGCTTTTATAACGAAAGGAGCTAATATTGCTTTTGAAAAAGGCATGTTATTAGTGAATTCTGCTGGAAATGATGGTAATAATGGTTGGCAAATAGTGGGAGCTCCAGCCGATGCGGAAGGCGTTTTGACTGTTGGAGCGGTAGATGCAAGTGGTGATTATGCTTATTTTAGTTCTATTGGAAGTACTATTCAACCCACACATAAACCAGACGTCGTGGCACAAGGACTAGGAAGCGCTGTGATTGATATTAATGATGCCCTTATAGCACATAATGGGACGTCATTCAGTTCTCCAATTTTAGCTGGGGGCATTGCTTGTTTATGGCAGGCTTTGCCTAATAAAACGAATGCTGAAATCATGCAATTAGTGAGGGCCTCGGCATCACAATATAACACGCCTGATTATTATTTGGGTCATGGTATTCCTAATTTGCAATTGGCTTTGAATAATGCCTTATCAATGGGAGAATCTCAAGAAAATAATTCAGACGTCAAAATATATCCAAACCCAGTTTCTAATATTTTAAACATCTCAGTGCCTTCAAATGACTATAAAATAGTAGGTATATTATATAATATTCTTGGAAAAAAGGTATTGGAGATTGATGTAGATAATAATAGTCAAATGGACTTATCTTTTTTAAATAGAGGATTATATCTTTTAAAAATAGACTCTAAATCTGTTTCAAAAACATTCAAAATTATAAAGAACTAAGCATGAATAACAGAGTTACCAATTTATTCAAAATAAAATATCCTATTATACAGGCTGGTATGGTTTGGAATAGTGGTTGGAAACTGGCTTCAGCTGCTAGTAATGCAGGGATTTTAGGATTGATAGGAGCAGGCTCTATGTATCCTGAAGTATTGCGTGAACATATTCAAAAATGTAAAAAGGCAACTAAGAACCCTTTTGGTGTCAATGTCCCCATGTTATATCCTAATATTCAGGAAATCATGGATATTATTGTCGAAGAAAAAGTTGAAATCGTGTTTACTTCTGCAGGAAATCCGAAAACATGGACTCCTTGGTTAAAAGAAAGAGGCATTACAGTAGTGCATGTGGTGAGTAGTGTTAAGTTCGCATTAAAAGCTCAGGAAGCCGGCGTGGATGCTATAGTCGCTGAAGGATTTGAAGCTGGCGGGCATAATGGCAGAGATGAAACAACTACATTAACCTTAATTCCTATGGTTAAGGAACAAATACGCATTCCGTTAATTGCGGCGGGAGGTATTGCTACGGGAAGAGGCATGCTCGCAGCAATGGTTTTAGGTGCAGATGGCGTTCAAATAGGAAGTCGTTTTGTAGCGAGTAAAGAATCATCGGCACATGAAGCTTTTAAGAAATTAGTGGTAGATTCGAAAGAGGGAGACACCCAATTAACCTTAAAAGAATTAGCACCGGTACGTTTGATAAAAAATAAGTTTTATAATGACGTTCAAGAATTATATAAAACGTCACCAAGTGTGGTCCAATTGCAACAATTATTAGGGAGAGCTCGCGCAAAAAAGGGTATGTTTGAAGGTGATTTAGTGGAGGGTGAGTTAGAAATTGGTCAAATAGCGGGATTGATACATGATATAAAACCGGTGGTTAAGATAGTGGAGGATATGATAAAGGAGTTTGAAGAGGCCAAAACCCTGGCCTTAAATCTTTAGATTTTTTAGCTCAATTAAATATTTAAGTCAAATAAAAAGTAAATTAAGAAATTTTCTGTGAAGACTTTTTTAAAAAAAATATTAGTGAAATTTAATTTTTCAATCAGAAGAAAGATTAATAATAATTATTTTAAAATTCCAGTTTTAGGAGGTTTAGGGGTTTCTAATTTGTTTTATGATGAATTATGGATGGTTGTTTTGTTGAACAAAATAATTAATATTGGAGTTGTGAGGTTTATTGATGTAGGAGCAAATGTCGGTCAAACTCTATTATTGGTTAAAAGTGTTGATGAGAGTATTGAATATTTAGGATTTGAGCCAAATCAAAATTGCATTTATTATTTAAGAAAACTAATTAATAAAAATTCATTTAAAAATGTCACCCTAATACCTGTTGGAATTTCAACAAAAACAACTGTTGTAGAATTGAATTTTTATAGTGAAAGTGAGGTTGATCCATCAGCGTCTGTGATAACTGATTTTCGAAAAAAGGGCCTAATAAAAAAAGAACTTGTTCCTTTATTTAACGTAAATGATTTAAATATAACTTATGATTTGGATAAGTTTTCAATTTTGAAAATTGATGTTGAAGGCGGAGAATTAGAAGTTTTAGAAAGTTTTTTTGAAATTATTAAGAGTAATAATCCCATAATATTAATTGAAATATTGCCCGTTTACTCCGAATTAGAGAATCCAGAAAGACTTCATAGGCAAAAAAATATTGAGAAAAAATTAAAATCTTTAAATTATTCTATATTTCGAATTAATAAAAACAAAAACCAATTTTTTGGAGTAACCGAGATTTTGGAAATTGGTATTCACTCTAATCTAAATCATTGTGATTATGTTTTCGTTCCTGACTCAAAATTGACTGAATTTTTATATTGCTTAAAGACCTAAATTATCGATTATTTCTGACTTAAAAAGAGGAAAAATTTTTGTTTCCATTTCTCGAATATTAAAACTTATAAGACAGTAATTGTTTTTTAAGACCTTAAAATAAAAGCGACATGATTCTAAATATTTTATCAAAATTATCTTTTTAATTATATCATTTTGAAGGAAAAAATAGAAATTTAAATTTTAAAAATTTCTGAATTCCCTATTTTAAATTCGTAAATACTGGGTCTAAAGTTTACTTTTGCCAAATGCATTTTAAAAACTACACTAAAGAGTTTAGATATAACTGGCAATTAGCAGCTCCGGTAATGCTAGGCATGTTAGGGCATTCCTTTGTGAGTTTTGTCGACAATATTATGGTTGGCCAGTTAGGAACCGCAGAATTGGCAGCCGTTTCTTTAGGTAACAGTTTTATGTTTATAGCTATGTCCTTAGGTATAGGCTTTTCTACTGCTATAACACCATTAACTGCTGAAGCCGATGCCGAACAAAATTTTGAAAAGGGAAAATCTACCTTTAAAAACGGATTGTTTTTGTGCACCATATTAGGTGTTTCGTTGTTTTTAATGGTGTTTTTTGCCAAACCCTTGATGCACTTAATGAAGCAGCCTGCTGAGGTTGTTAAGTTGGCAATACCTTATTTGGATTTAGTGGCATTTTCTTTAATTCCATTAATTGTTTTTCAGGGGTTTAAACAATTTAGTGATGGGTTATCTATGACCAGATACCCCATGTACGCTACCCTTTTAGGAAACATAGCCAATGTTGTTTTAAACTATGTCCTAATTTTTGGGAAATTTGGTTTTCCCGAACTAGGTATTGTTGGTGCAGCTTATGGAACCTTGGCTTCCAGATTTATTATGGTGTGGCATATTTGGTATTTACTTAAAGGAAAAGAAAAATCAAAAGCGTATGTGACCAATATAAAATTCTTTGTATTAGACACCTTAATGGTTAAAAAAATAATCAACTTGGGTGCGCCCAGTGCTATGCAAATGTTTTTTGAGGTCGCTATTTTTACAGCAGCTATCTGGTTAAGTGGGACACTGGGTAAAAACCCTCAGGCAGCTAATCAAATTGCATTAAACCTATCCTCTATGACGTTTATGGTGGCTATGGGTTTGAGTGTTACTGCTATGATACGAGTAGGTAATCAAAAAGGCTTGCAGAATTATTTTGAATTAAGACGTATTGCCTATTCCATATTTTTATTTGGGATGATGTTGGCTTTAGGTTTTGCTCTTTTATTCTTTACTTTTAATAATTTCTTACCAAAAATATATGTTGATTTTGATGATGCTAAAAATATAGTTGATAATACTGAAGTCATTGGAATAGCTTCGAAACTTCTTATTGTTGCCGCTATCTTTCAAATAAGTGATAGTATACAAGTTATTGTACTGGGAGCCTTACGCGGACTTCAGGATGTAAAAATACCAACCATCATTACATTTTTCTCCTATTGGGTTATTGGCTTTCCTATAAGCTGGTTTTTAGGAAAAGAGTCTGTTTATGGCAGCTTTGGTATTTGGTTGGGATTACTTGGTGGACTGACAACCGCTGCAATTTTATTGTATATTAGATTCAATTATCTAACCAAAAAGTTAATTTTGTCTAACAAATAAAAATAAGCAACAAAATGCAACTTCCTAAATTTATACTCGGTGATAACTCAGATTATCCTAATGCCATTTATGTGATTCATACGGAATTTCCAAGATTTATTATTAACCTTGAAGATGATGAGTTGGAATGGTTTGAAGATTTTGATGAAGAAGATGAAAAGGAACTAACAGCAGAGACTGAAAATATGATCAAATTGGCCACTGAATTTTATGATAAAGAAATTGCTTTATACGAAGAGTAATGATTGAGCAATTGTTAGAATATGATAAGTCTCTCTTTTTATTTCTTAATAATTTGGGCACGCCAGCTTGGGATAATTTTTGGCTTGTTATTACTTACAGGTTTACCTTTATTCCACTATATGCTTTATTGCTATTTCTTATTTATAAAAAATTTGGTTTAAAATCACTCTTGGTTTTGATTGCTGTAATTGCTTTAATGATAACTTTTACAGACCAAGTTACCAATATATTTAAACGCGGATTTGAAAGACCACGACCATGTGGAGAAGCGTCTTTAATTAATCAAATGCGTTTTGTAGCTAGTTATTGTGGTAAGTTCGGATTTTTCTCTGGTCATGCCGCAAATTCAATGGCTGCAGCTGTTTTTTCAGGTTTATTTTTAAGACCATATTATAAAAATTTAATTTTTATAATGCTATTATGGAGTGTTGTGGTTGCTTATAGCAGAATATATGTCGGTGTGCATTATCCAATTGATATTGTTTGCGGTTTGACTTTTGGCGCTATTTCCGGATTTGTATTTTATAAAATAGGACAGATACTTTTAAGTCGATTTATTTTAAAATAAATTTATACAGCTATTAGGCTTTAAGGGAATTATGCAAAGACATTAAGTGCCTTTTCTGAGATAGATATATTGATGGTATTTGATTCAATCAAGCGGTATTCTCCATCAATCTGCATTTTAAAATGATTAAAATTTTCACGAGAAAGTGTCATGCTTTTAGTTTGAAAACTTTTAACTTCTTGAATAAGATGGTGCCTTTTAAAAAGCATTAAAAAACTAAACAAAATTATTTTAAAAGGGTTTAGTCGGGATACTATTATAATGTCTAATAATCCATCCTCCAAAGAAGCCTTTGGAGTTAAACTTACCTTATAACCTAACTCATTGGAATTTGAAATAAAAACCATAAATGGTTTTACTTTAAATGTTTGTTCATTAATGTTGACTTCAAGCTCACGTGTGTCATTAATGTTTTTTAAAGATTTAAATACTGCAGTTACATAACTAAATAGTTTTCTATTATTAGATTCTTCATAGTGTTTTATAACATGGGCATCAAAACCTACACCAGTATTGCTAAAGAAGTATTTATTATTTAAAGAACCTGCATCAATTTTTTTAACCTCTTGCCTTTTTATGACAGCAATAGCTTTATTTATTTTTTTAGGTATTTTAAGGTTGGACGCTAATCCATTTCCAGAACCTAACGGAATAATTCCTAAGATAATTGGAGACCCAATAATGCAGGAGGCTACTTCATTAACGGTTCCGTCCCCACCACAAGCTACAATAATCTGGGCATTTTGCTCAATAGATTCTTGTGTTAATTTAGTGGTATGATTTTTATATACCGAAAACTTTACAGTTATGTCATATTCATTTTTATCAAAAAAAGGCTGGAGCATTTTTTTGCTAATATTATGATTGCCAGAGCCAGCAATTGGATTTATTATGAAATGTATCTGTATCAATGGTTTTCTTCTAGTTTAAGGCCATTATTTCTGTATAAATAATCGGCAACTTGATAATATGAAATGGTTTCATTTAAAAATGATACGTCATTTGGTATTTTGGTCAAACTATTGTCATTTTTATTCCATTCATAAAAATCAGATTGTTCGGTCTCACCCAATATCATAAGTTTTTCACCTTTTAGTAAGCCTAATTTTCTGTAATTTCCAATAAAGGCACGTTCGTCTTCAGGCTTCATTTTTAATATGTCTTCTCCAAATAAATTACTGGTATAATCCCAATGTAACAATCCAAAAATGGTTGGAAACAAATCAATTTGAGAACATAGTTTATCAACTTTTTGAGGAAGAACGTTTTTAGTGTTAAACACAATGGCTGGAATATGATAATTTTGAACATCTAACTCCCAACGACCGGCACTGCTTGCGCAATGGTCAGACATAATAACAAAAACAGTATTGTCAAACCAAGGTTTAGTTTTGGCTTTCTTTAAAAAATCTCCAATGGCGTAATCTGTGTATTTCACGGCGCCATTTCTTCCTGTTCCTGATGGGATGTCAATTCTATTTTCAGGATAGGTATAAGGACGATGGTTGGAAGTAGTCATAATGAAATCAAAAAAAGGCTTTCCTTCGTTGAAAGTTTTATCGGCTTCCTTAAGCACTTTATTATAAATATCTTCATCACATACTCCCCAAGCATTTTCAAAAATGACTTCATCATCTTCAATGTTAGTTCGTTTTGTTGTAATACTATTATCTAATAAAAAACCACGGCCCCTATCAATAATATTAAAGCCATTTCCTCCAAAATAAGTGTTCATGTTATCAAAATACCCATCACCACCATAAAAAAAGTTTCTTTCGTAACCTTCTTTTTTGAAAATTTCTCCAATAGTAAACAAATTTTGATTGTTTTTTCTTTTCACAATACTTCTTCCTGGAGTTGGAGGAATTGATAGAGTAATAGCTTCCATACCTCTTACAGTCCTAGTTCCTGTAGCAAAAAGATTATTAAAAAACAAACCATTATTCGCAAGAGAATCTAAATGGGGTGTAATATTTAAATCACTACCAAGGGAATTTAAAAAGTCGCCACTTAAACTTTCAATACAAATAAAAATTACGTTTGGTTTTTGGGGTGTGTTTAAAGAATCTGTATTCGTAACTTTTCTTAAAATACGTTTTTGATCTGGATGATTAAGCTGGTCTCCTTTTGAGGTTAATTCTTTTTTTACATAATTGAAGGCGTTTTCCTCGTCAATTGTTTTATAGAATTTAACGTACGGTAGTTCATTGTTTCTAAAGGCAGCAAAGAAAGAATAAATCCCAGTTTTTGAAAGTTCATTATTATATCGATTTTCAAACTGCTCTGAATCTTGATTTAATACAAATGCAGAGAAAATAACTACAATAAAACCAATAATAATTGTAGGAACTAATTTCTCTTTAAACGAGGATTTGCTATTAAAGGTCTCTTTAAATGCATGTCTTTTTTTTGTGATATAAAAAAGAACTAAAAAAGCTATAATGATGATACTTAAAAGTAAGGGTATTGGGTAAGACTCATTAATATTTTTTACTACTTCATTAGTATAAATTAAGTAATCAACTGCTATGAAATTAAATCTGCGCTTAAATTCTTCCCAAAATGTAATTTCAGCAAAAAATGAAAACAAGAATATTATAAGACCTAATGAATATGCAAAATAAGTAAAGAGTTTGTCTACTAGGCTACCACTAAATCTTTTCGGAAATAACAATAAATATAAGGCGTAAGGTAAGGCAAAAAAGGAAACTGTGCCGATATCAAATAAAAAACCAATAAGAAATGTGAAAATTAAATTAAAGAAAGTAGAATCAGTTTCTGAAAAACTCCAGATAAACAAAACAAATCTTACTGTAAAAGAAAGTACTAAGAAAATTAAAATAAATGTTTTTAATAATGAAAATCTATTCGGAAATAATTTGCTCCACATGGTTTTAGTCAGTTTGGTTACATTTATTCGTTGCAAATGTAAGTTGAAAACTTAGATTAAAATAAGGTAGTTATCTTAATTTTAACAAAGTATTGGGTTTAAGGATTTAAAAAGATACTCAATTTATTCGATTGCATTTAATCTACAAGTCTTAAAACTGATTTTTTCAAAAATTATTAATATAAAATAATCTATTTATCATAAAAATTATTCTTTTATAAATTTTAAAATGCTTGGAAATACAATTAATAGAAGTGGTAAAGCAAAGAATAACCCGCCGATTACGGCAATAGCTAAAGGTTGATGCAATTGTGCACCAGAACCAATACCAAAAGCTAATGGAGCTAAAGCCATAACAGCAGCGAAAGCAGTCATTAATTTAGGGCGTAATCGAGCCCCAATGGCATATTCAATTTTTTCTAAATGATTTAAAGTCTGGTCGCTGTCCTGATACTGTCTGTATGTGAAGATGGCGTTTTCTCCAATAATACCAACAATCATAATAATACCTGTGTAGCTTCCAATATTTAAAGGTGTTCCTGTAAGATATAGTCCAATTAAACAACCTGCAACACCTAAAACAGCAATAGAAATTATAGATAATGCGATTTTTATTTTTCTGAAAAGAAAAAGAATTACTATAAAAACTAAAAAAATGGCAGAAATTAAAATCAACATTAATTCTTTAAAAGCCTTTTGCTGTTGCTCATACAATCCTCCATATTCTATATGATATCCGGAAGGTAAACTTAAGTTATTTTCTAAATGTTTTTTAATATCATTTAATGTAGACCCTAAGTCGCGATTATTTAAACGGGCGGTAATCACACCCATCGATTTTTGATTCTCCCTGTTTATTTCAGCAACACCTTTGCCTATGGTTATGGTTGCTACTTTATTTATAGGAATTAAAGAACCATTAGGGGTCATTATACTGGTGTTTTTTAAATTGTGAACTGAGGTATTATTGGCATTAGGATAGATCATTCTAATATCGACAATTTGTTCTTTATCAATCATATTACTCACTACAACCCCTTCAATTTGTGTTTGAAGTTGTAGTTGAAAATCAGATGCTGTCATTCCCATTTGTGACAAAATAGGAACATTTGGTTGAATGACTACTTCGGGTCCTGCCACGACAATACCATCAAAAACATCGGCAGTACCATTAACAGTTTCAATTTCCGAAGCTATTTTTTTTGACAAAGATTCCAGTTTTTTAATATCATCTCCGAACACTTTTATTTCAATTGGTTGAACCGAACTCATTAAATCTCCAAGCATGTCTCCAATTACTTGCCCAAAGTCAATGATTAGTTGAGGAACCTGTACTTCAATTTTTGCTCGTATTTCATCTGAAACTTCTTCAGTGGTTTTTGAACGACGGTCTTTAAGTTTTATTAAATAATCACCTCTGCTAGGTTCAGTAATAAAAAACCCCATTTGAGTACCTATTCGGGCAGAATACGCTTCAACTTCGGACTGATTATCCAAAATGTTATTCACAACTTGTAGCATTCTGTCGGTTTCTTCAAGGGTTGTCCCTGGTGGACTATCAAAATCAAGTACAATACTACCTTCGTCCATTTCAGGCAAAAAGCCGGAAGGCAATTTTGAAGGAATTAGAAAGAGAATAGCTAAACATCCAATTGAAAAAACTAACGGTAATACAGGTTTTGTTAAGATATTATGTATCCATTTTGTTTTTGGAACATGTGTACTTGTTAAAGGTTTATTTTTAGAAAATACTAGATAAAGCACTGGTACGACAAGCCAAGTTATAACAAATGAAGATGCCAGAGCAATAATCATACTAAAGGCCATAACCTTAAAATATGCTCCTGCAACACCGGTCATTAGTGCGAATGGAATAAAAATAACCAGGGTACTTAATGAAGACCCAATCATGGCGGGTAGTAAATGAGAAATAGCTTCTTTGGTACACCATGAAATGGATTCATTTGGATGTTCTTCTCTAATTTTATGTATTTGCTCAATAACTATAACCACATCATCAATCATAAGACCAATTGCTGCAGCTATGGCCCCAAGGGTCATGATATTAAAAGTGTAACCTACCAAGTCTAATATAATGAGCGTAACTGATAATGAAATGGGTATTGTAAATAGCACAACCAGGCTTGCTGAAAATGAACGTAAAAATAAAATGACTACCAATAAGGCTAAAATTAATCCAATCCACAAAACATCTTTAATGCTGTTAATACTAGAATTTACAAAATCAGCTTGCTTATAATAAGGAACTATTTTTACGTCATTTGGAATAATGTTATTTAACTCTGCTATTTTTTTTTCAATAGTATTATTAACATCAATTAAATTAGCGTCTGGCTGCTTTATAACCGCAATTAGTGGGACATTTTTTCCATTGGCCAGAATTTTGACATATTCTTTCACTTCAGAAATTTCTACATTGGCAATGTCTTTTAATTTAATTAATCTGTTTGGACTGTTAATAATTACCAGATTTTGTAAATCAGAAATATTGTCAATTGCATTATCTGTAAGCGTTAAATACAATCTGTTATAATCACTTATGTAACCGTTGGATTGCAATATGTTTGAATTAACGATGGCATTTTGAATGGCGGAAATTGAAATTCCTAATGTTTTGATGATTTCTGGTTTTAAAACCACTTTAAATTCTTTGTCTTTTCCACCAATAATAGCAATATCTGAAACTCCGGGAGTAGCCGCTAAATAAGGTTTAATTTGATATTTGGCAATTTTTTTTAAATCAACTTGTGATCTGTTTCCTTCTAAAGAATATCCCATAACTGGAAGAATAGAAGGATTCATTTTTTCAACTGAAATATTTGTATTGGGTAAAATATTGGATTGAGATTGATTAATAAAGGATTCAATTTGAGATTTCGCCAAATTTATATCCATATTCCAGTCCAGAAAGATTGAAATTTCGCAACTCCCTCTTGAAGTGGTACTCCGTATATATTGTAAACCTTCTGTTCTTCTTATAATATTTTCTAATGGAATGGTAACGGTGGACATCATTTTATCTACCGGTTGCTGTCCAGCATCAGCAATAACTTTAATTTTTGGAAACGTAATATCTGGAAATAAGCCCGTTTTTAAATTCTGATAAGTAAATGCGCCACCAATAAGCAATAAAACAGTAATTGCCAGAAGAGGAAATTTATATTTTGAATGCTGACTTTTTTCAGGGCTCATATTATTGTTTTTGAATCGCTACCAAAGTGGAATCTTGCATTTCATAACTGCCTTCAGTTATTACCCAATCATTTAATTTAACATCCTCAGATTTAATTTGAATAAGTGAGTCGTTTCTGAGTAAAGGGACGACAGACGATTTTATGGCCAGTGTGTCATTGAAAATTTTCATAACCCAAAAATCCGTCATCAATTCATTGGTTTGTAAGGCTTCTTTTGGAATGCATAAGGACTTTTTGGCTTCTCTATACATCGTTTTAACAATAACATTTAAGTTTTCGGGTAAATTTGCATAGGGTAATGCAATAAAGAAGGTTTGAGATTGAGCAATAGGATCAATTTCGGGTAAAGAGCCCGTTATTTTTGAGGATATACTTTCGCCGTTTTGGAAAATTACATCGCAAACAGTACCAATTTTTATATAATCTTCATATTCATAGGGTACATTAACTTGAATGATTAAGGAGTTTGGTTGTGAAATGGTCGCTAGGACATCACCTTCTGCTACATAATCATTTTTCTGAATATTAAGAACTGTGAGAATACCACTTGAATTACTGTTTATTAACAATGGATTTGAAAATTTTGCTAATGAGCTATCAATTTTTATAGCTTCTTTTAAAGCATCTTGTTCTTTTGTACGAACATGAGCAAAGGCTTGTCCAAGTTTAATTGGATCTCCTATTTTAAACGGCATCCATGAAATATAACCAGTGACATTTGCGCGAATATTTTCCTTTTTTTGATATTGTGTAACGCCATTAAAAGTTAAATACTCTTTAAGATCCTGCTCATTTACATTTGATGCTTTTACAGAAATAGGAGTTTTTAAAACAACCTTTGTTGTAGAGTGTTCTTTACAACTAAAAAAACATAAAACTAAAGGAATATAAAAGATTTTTAAGGTCATAAGTTTACCAATTTGTGTAGTTATAGGCATTGTAAAGTAACCAAAGGTTAGTTTGCATTTGCAATTTTGTATAAACAGTTATTTTATAGTTTTGTACTAAGTTTAGAAAATCAATTATACTAACTTGTCCTTGAATGAGCTTGCCTTTATAGATTTCCATAAGGTTTTTTTGCTGTATAATTTGATTTTCAGTCAATATCTTGTTTTGTTCTAAAGAGGTAATCTGTTGTTCAATACTTTTCAAGTTGTTTTTGGTTAATACTTCATTATTTTGTTTATAATACTCAAGTGTTTCCTGCTTAATTTGATTTTGCAACCCATTGTACTTTTTTTGGTTCCCGTCATAAATGGGAATGCTTAACTTTAAACCAGAACTGAAACCGAAATTTTGAGGAATATTTGCGAATTCAATGGCATTTAATCCAGTATTACCATAAGCAGTAATTTGTGGTTTATATTGGTTTTCAAATACTTTTTGGTCGGCAACAATTTGAAGACTATCATTCTCAAACTTTTTTTGATAGAAAAAAAGATTCTGTTGGCTATTAATTTCTATGTGTGGTATTTCAAGATTTTCTATATTACCTATCGGAATACCACATAGATTATATAGTTGAGCATATAGGTTTTTAAAATTGGCTTCTGTTTGCTGAAGTTCTAAATTTTTGTTATCAATATCTAATTTAAGTACTAAATAGTCACTTTCCAGAAGAACTCCTCGCTTCACTAAAATTTCAACAACTTGCAGTTTTTTTTCTAAATCTGTTTTTAAATCTTTTGTAAAACTTGCTAAAAGTTGATATTGATATACTAAAATGTAAGAATCAATAACATTTTTTTTAATGTTATGTAGGTCGTCTTCACTAGATAATGTAATCGCTTTATTTTTAATAATATTTTGAAATAATAAATTATCTGTAGAAGCTTTATTGAATAGATTTTTAGTGACATTTAGCTGGGCAGCATACAATCCTCCATTTGTTATTCCTACATCATAGCCATACGCATTAGATGAAGGATTTGTTGTTATTTCAATTGCTTTACCATTACTATTAAAATAAGGAGCAAATAATACTTCTGAAGTAGCATCGACTTTAAAACCAGTATTTTGACTTTTAATAATTGTGTTTTGAAGTTCTCCAATTTTTAATAAGTTGTTATTTTCTTTTAAAGCTACAGCATTTTCTTCTGCTTTACTGAGAAAATAATCTAGGGTTTTGTTTTGAGAAACTATTGAATTAGATATAAATAAAAATAAAGTAATAATTACACGAAAAAAGGCATTTTTAAAAAGCGCTGGGTTTAATTTCACTGTATTTAATATTGATTCAAAATTTTATTTTTTTAAATTTAGTAGGAGTTCTGCTGCTGCAAAGGGAGTTGTTTTGTTTAATTCTATTAATTCGAGCTGTTTTAGGAGTTCTTTTTTAATCTTTGGCTGATTAAAAAAATCTGTTTTTATTTGATTTTCTATCGTTTGTATCAGCCAGAATTTATTTTGTTCGTTACGTTTTTTATTAAAAAAGTTATTTTTTGTAGTTACTTCAATATATTCCAGAATAATTTGCCAAATGTCATCAATACCTTCATTGTTTAAGGCACTGCATATTATTGATCTGGGTTGCCAGTTGGAGGTTTTTTCAGGATATAGGTGCAGTGTTCGGTCATATTCAATCTTAGCTATTTTAGCCCGTTTTAAATTATCACCATCTGCTTTATTAATAGCAATCGCGTCAGCCATCTCAATGATACCGCGCTTAATGCCTTGCAATTCATCACCAGCACCTGTTATTTGCAATAATAAAAAGAAATCAACCATACTATGCACAGCGGTTTCACTTTGTCCTACACCAACAGTTTCAATAATGATGACCTCAAAGCCAGCTGCTTCACATAATATAATGCTTTCTCTAGTTTTACGTGCAACCCCTCCAAGGGTTTCTCCAGAAGCCGAAGGTCGAATAAATGCATTTGGTTGTTTCACCAAATCCTCCATTCGTGTTTTATCACCCAATATACTGCCTTTTGAGAGCGAGCTACTGGGGTCAATTGCCAAAACCGCAACTTTCTTGCCCAGGGAAATTAATAAATTGCCAAAAGATTCAATAAAAGTGCTTTTTCCAACACCAGGGACACCCGTAATTCCAACGCGAATGGATTTGTTAGCATAAGGCAAACATTTCATAATTAATGCGTTAGCCTCCTGTAAATGGTCTTTGTTTTTACTTTCAACTAAGGTAATGCCTCTACTTAGTGCCGTAATATTACCTTTTAAAATATCAAGAGCTAAAACATCAGCAGAAATTTGATTTTGACGTTTTTTTTTAATTCTATCAATAGACTCTTGACTAGTCATCTCAGATTGTGAAATACCTATTTTTTCTTTTAAACCAGAAGATGTCTCTATTTTTTTAGTCAATTTTTACTAATATTATTGTACTTAATCGGGATTTTTAATTAAATCTAACGGAACAGAAATTTTAGTTTGATCCCAAGCCATGGTGAGTTTTAAATTATCTGTAGAATTATCAAAAGCAATGGTAAACTGCTCTACAACTGAATTTAATTTTTCAACTGGTACATCAATTTCTAGCAAATCATAATTTGGGTCCCACATGGGTTTCATTTCCGCATCAACACCCCATGGATATTTTTTAGTATTAAACATTACCTGCCAGACACTATCTCTAGGCACGGTCCAAATGGTGTATTCTCCTTCTGGAATTGTAAATCCTTTAATATAAAGAGGTTTATTGGTTGTAAAAGTTGTTGCTTCATTTGCTCCAGTTCGCCAAACTTTATTATACGGCACTAAGGCTCCGAAAATTTCACGACCTTTTTTAGAAGGTCTGTTGTAGGTTATTTTTAATGTTAAGTCATTTAACTTAAATTCAACGGTATCTTTTGGACTCAGCCTTGTTTGAAATATGTTTTCTACAAAATGAGAATATAAAAAAAGTCCTAAAGCAATTATTGATAAAATAATCAGCAAACGTTTCAAAAATTTATTCATAAGCAATTAAATATTAATAGTTATAAAGGTAAATTAAAATGATATATATGGAAAACACTTAACGTATAATTATTAAATTTTGTTTTATTTTAAAAAAAATAAATTGAATTTTGCAACACTCCACTTTTTCTGTCGTCTTTAAAAATGAACTAACTTAAACCAAAAGTACAAGTAGTATGTTTAAAGTTGACATTATTGAACAATGTAAACAAAACAACCGAAAGGCACAACTGCAGTTATACAACCAGTACTGCGACGGTATGTATGTTGTGGCTAAAAGGTTCTTGAAAGATACTAATGACGCTGAAGATGTAGTGCAAGAAGCCTTTATAAAGGCTTTTTCAAAACTACATCAATATAAAGCGGAAGTTACTTTTGGTGCTTGGTTAAAACGTATTGTTGTTAATAAAAGTATTGATTTTTTGAAATCTAAGAAACAGCGTTTAATAGATTTAGAAGAGGTGCACCTCAAAGTTATTGATACTTCAAATGATGACAAATGGTTAGTAGATGATGCTATTACAATAATGGATGTTAAAAATGCCATAGAAAGTTTGCCGGATAAATATCAATATGTCTTAATGTTATATTTAATAGAAGGCTATGATCATCAGGAAATTTCTGAAATATTAAACATCTCTGAAATAGCATCACGAACTCAATTATCAAGAGGAAAAATAAAATTGCAGGAATTGTTAACACTTAAAAAAGATGGCACAAGATATTAGAGAGTTATTTAGACAGGACAAAACTCAAGACAAGATGCCTGAAAATCATCAGGAAAGGTTTCTTTTAAAATTAGAAGAAGCATTACCAGTTAAAAAAGGAACTAAGTTTATTTGGTTTCAAATAGCAGCAGGTGTGATTATTTTGATAGGATTAGGCTTTGGTGGTTTTAAATATTTTCAGCCAAAACAAACGATAAATCATGTGCTAGCGAACAAAGTAGTTGAGACTAAAACTTTAGGAGATGTATCTCCAGGACTTAAGAAAGTTGAAGACTATTATTTGGCAAGTATTAATTTGGAGTTATCTAAAGTTACATACACGGATGAAAATAAAGATGTTTTTGATGGCTATATTGAGCAGTTAAATGTTCTTAATATAGAGTATAACAACTTGTCTGTTGAATTAACTGAAAATGGTCCAAGTGAGTTAACAGTGAATGCATTAATTGACAATTTAAAATATCGATTAAATCTTTTGTATCGATTGAGAGAACAATTAAAGGAATTAAATGCTTCAGATACTAAGGGTAAAGAAGCTTTACAATCAATCTAAAAAATCAAAAAATGAAACAGTCATTAATATTAAAATTATTTACACTAGTCGTTTGTATTACCGGAAGTATTGCGGCACAACAAAAATTAACTAAAGTGTCTCAAGCAATAAAAGTTGATAAAGAGGTTACAATAGACTTGAATACAAGCTATTGTAATATTGTCTTTGATAGTTGGAACAAGGACGTTGTAGAAATTGAAGCCTATATTGAAGGAGAAGGAATCTCAAAAGAAGAGCTACAAAAAGCTTTAAAGGACTGGCAAGTAAGTGTGAATGGCACAAATAGTTTAGTTACTATTTCAACAAAAAGTAATGCGCCATATGTTTGGGAATATAGAGTTGAGGATGGAGATAATGATGCCGTTAATGCAATGTTGCAGGAATTAAAATTCGAATTAGCTGAATTGCCAGAAATGCCTGAAATACCAATGATGCCTTCAATGCCCAATATGCCTGAATTACCTGAGCTGCCAGAAGGTATTAGTAAAATAGACTTTGATTATGATGCCTACAAAAAAGATGGAGATGCCTACATGGAACAATGGTCTAAAAATTTTGAATCTAAATTTGGTCAAGACTATGCAAAGAAAATGGAAGCATGGGGAGAAAAATTTGGTAAAGAATGGGAAGATAAATACGGAAAGGAAATGGAAGCTTGGGGCGAGAAATTTGGTAAGGAATGGGAAGTTAAATATGGAAAACAAATGGAAGAATGGGGTGAACGTTTTGCCAAACAAATGGAAGAAAGAGCGAGCCGAATTGAAGAACAAAGTGCTAGAGGAGAAGAGCGGGTTGCAGAAAGAGAAAGAAGGGAGGCAGAAAGAGAGAAACAAGCAATGGAGCGCTCTAAATTAGCTGATGAAAGACGGGTTAAAATTGATGAAATGATTAATTATAATAGTTCTAAAGTCAAAAAAACTATTAAAATTAAAATGCCAAAAGACGCCAAATTAAAAGTAAATGTAAGGTATGGTGAATTAAAATTTGCATCAAATATTGATAATTTAAAAGCAACATTATCTCATACAAAACTTATGGCAAATAGCATTAATGGAAGTAAAACTTCCATTAATGCTTCCTATTCTCCAATTTTTGTAAACTCTTGGAATTTAGGAACTCTTAATTTAAACTATGTAAAAAATGCAGAAATTGATAATGTAAAACGATTAATGTTAACCTCAAATTCTTCAAATATTACTATAAAAAATTTAATTAATAATGCCATTATAAATGGTAATATTGCTGATTTAAAAGTCTTAAACATAGATGATGCCTTTTCCAACTTAAACATAACTTTAGAAAATAGTGATGCTCTCGTTGTCCTTCCTAAAGTGGAGTATAATTTACAATTTAAAGGAAATAAATCTCGTTTTACGCATCCTAAAAAAAGCAATAAAGAAAGTACATCTAATTTTTCTACAGGTGATTTAAGTAGCCCAAAAACTATTGTAATTAATGCAAAATATAGTAATGTAACTATGCAATAATAGTAATTCTTTCTAAATTGCACCTCCTTTTCTAAATAGTCTATTATTTCTTCTTAAGGCTAATTTTCCCTTTTATTTTTTTATAAAAATCTTGTCATCTTTCTATTAAGTTTGTAAGTTCTATTATTTCATTTGTTTCCAAAATAAAGAATACTCATAAAATATTATAAAAAAAGTTAATGACATTTTGACATTTTTATAATAATGGCAGTACTTTTGCCAACTAGTTTTTGTATTTGTTAAATATAATGCGACAATGAGTAAAAAGGACAAACAGAAAGATATAGAAAAGGAGCCGCTTCACGATGTTCAAAACAATACTGAAACTGCTGAATTAGAGCAGCAAGGTAAAGCAGAACAATCAAAAGAAGAGAAACTGCAAGAAGAAATAAAACAAGAAAAGGATAAGTTTCTAAGATTATTTGCCGAATTTGAAAATTATAAAAGACGTACTTCAAAAGAGCGTTTAGAGCTTTTTAAGACGGCTAATGAAGATGTTATGAAGGCATTATTACCTGTTTTAGATGATTTTGACAGGGCATACATTGAAATATCAAAAACAGAAGAAAAAGATCTTTTAAAGGGAGTTGAACTAATAAGTAATAAACTAAAATCGACTTTAGAACAAAAGGGGTTAGCTCCTATTAAAGTGGCTAATGGTGATGTCTTTAATGCAGATAATCATGAAGCTATTACTCAAATACCTGCTCCTTCAGAAGATTTAAAAGGAAAAATAATTGATGTTATTGAAAAAGGATATGCTTTAGGTGATAAAGTAATCCGTTTTCCTAAAGTGATTATTGGACAATAAGACATTTACATGGCAAAAAGAGACTATTACGAAATTTTAGGTATAAGCAAAGGCGCTGGTGCTGACGAGATAAAAAAGGCTTATAGAAAGATGGCAATAAAATACCATCCTGATAAAAATCCTGATAATAAAGAGGCTGAAGCTAAATTTAAGGAAGCCGCTGAAGCATATGAAGTTTTAAGTAATGCTGATAAAAAGGCGCGTTATGACCAATTTGGACATCAAGCTTTTGAAGGTGGTGGTGGATTTAATGGTGGTGGTATGAATATGGATGACATATTCAGTCAATTTGGAGATATTTTTGGAGGTGCTTTTGGCGGAGGCGGATTTTCAGGATTTAGTGGTGGTGGTCAACGCAGAGTAAAAGGAAGTAATTTGCGTATAAGAGTTAAATTGACTCTTGAAGAAATTGCTAATGGTGTTGACAAGAAAATTAAAGTAAGACGAAAAGTTCAGGCTAAAGGAACTACTTATAAGACGTGTACAACTTGTCATGGAAGTGGTCAAATAACCAGGATCACCAATACAATTTTGGGTAGAATGCAAACAGCTACTACCTGTAATTCATGTCATGGGGCGGGTCAAATTATTGATAAAAAACCAACTGATGCTGATGAGCAAGGTTTGAAAATTGCAGAGGAAACTGTTTCTATTAAAATTCCTGCGGGAGTAGTTGACGGGATGCAATTAAAAGTGGCTGGGAAAGGAAATGAAGCCCCTGGTAATGGTATTTCGGGAGATCTTTTGGTAGCTATTGAAGAAGAAGCCCATGAAACTTTACAGCGTGAAGGCGATAATTTACATTATGATTTATATGTTAGTTTACCAGATGCAATTTTAGGTACTTCAAAAGAAATTGATACGGTTACTGGCAAAGTTCGTATAAAAATAGAACAAGGTGTTCAATCCGGTAAAATATTAAGATTAAGGGGTAAAGGAATTCCAAGTATAAATGGTTATGGCAGAGGCGATTTGTTGGTTCATGTTAATGTATGGACTCCAAAAACCTTAAGTAAACAGCAAAGAGAATTTTTTGAAAATATGCGCGAAGATGAGCATTTTACTCCAAAACCAGAGAGCACTGACAAGTCTTTTTTTGAGAAAGTAAAAGATATGTTTTCTTAATTTTAGGCTTATTAAATCAGTATTTTATCAAAACTTATCTTATTATTTTAGTAATTATATAATAAAAAGTTTTATATTTGAATATCACTATTTTTTAGTGATATTTTCTTTTTCATAGCAATTTTTTTCCCATCCTTAATTCATTTTAAGGGTGGGTTTTGTTTTTAATACGGTTTCCAAATATTTATCATTTTATTATAAATGTTAATAGGTAACATTTAATATATTTACACACATGTCAATTAATAACAAGAATGAGTAACATATTAGAAGTCCAAAATGTTTCTAAAAATTTTGGATCATTTACAGCCCTAAACAAAGTATCCATTTCAGTTCCCAAAGGTAGTATTTATGGTCTGTTAGGTCCCAATGGTGCAGGAAAAACGACACTTATAAGAATTGTAAATCAAATTACTATGCCAGACTCTGGTCAAGTATTTTTAGATGGCGCTCCTTTAAGCGGAGCCCATATTAAAGATATTGGATATTTGCCAGAAGAGCGGGGATTATATAAATCGATGAAAGTGGGTGAGCAGGCATTATATTTGGCGCAATTAAAAGGACTGAGTCATAAAGAAGCAAAGACCCGCTTAAAATATTGGTTTGAACGACTAGAAATTGGAGATTGGTGGAATAAGAAAATTCAGGAGCTATCAAAAGGGATGGCACAAAAAATCCAGTTTGTAGTAACTGTTTTGCATCAGCCTAAATTATTGATTTTTGATGAACCGTTTTCAGGTTTTGATCCAATAAATGCCAACTTAATTAAGGATGAAATTTTAAAATTAAGAGAAGATGGCGCTACGGTTATATTTTCAACGCACAGAATGGAATCGGTTGAAGAGTTATGTGATGATATTACCTTGATACATAAATCAAATAAAATTCTTGACGGTAAATTGGTCGATATTAAGCGTCAATATAAAACCAATACTTTTGAAGTTGGAATTTTAACAAATCAAAAGGGGGTTTTAGAGCAAGAATTATCACGGAAGTTTCAAACATCAGAGGCTAGTTTTAAAACTTTAGGAGATGAGTTAAAGCTAAACATAAAACTTTCAGACCATGAAAAACCAAATGATTTATTAGGCTATTTATGCAATCAAGGACAGGTTTCTCATTTTGTAGAATTAATCCCTAGCGTTAACGAAATATTTATTCAAACAGTAAAGAATCATTAATTATGAACCATTTACCACTCATTATAAAACGCGAATATTTAACAAAGGTTAAGAACAAATCATTCATTGTAATGACTATTTTAAGTCCAATTTTAGTAATTGTTCTTATTACGGTTGTAGCTTATCTGTCTCAATTAAATAATGATAAACAAAGAACTATATGCATACTAGATGAAACTGGGCTTGTGCAAGATGTTTTTAAAAGTGAAGACAATACAACCTATAACCGATTGGAAAATATGACTTTAGCTGATGCTAAAGAATTGGTGAAGCAAACAAACGCATATGGCTTGTTACATGTTGAAGGTTCAAACCATCTTGATTCTATATCTGACCATATTAAATTCTATTCAGAAGATTCGCCTTCATTAACTGTAATTTCAAACTTAGAATCTAAAATTGACAAAAAGATTGAGAATTTAAAGCTTCAGGAAAAAGGAGTTGATATTGCAATGATAGAAGCCTCAAAAACAAATGTGAATATTGAACAAGAAAGTTTTGATGGAGAAAAAACATCTAAAATAGATAGTGTTGTTAAACTTTTTTTTGGAAGTGCCGCAGGCTATTTATTATTTATGTTTATCATTATTTATGGAAATATGATTATGCGCAGTGTTATTGAGGAAAAAACAAGCAGAATTATAGAAGTCATCATTTCTTCTGTTAAACCTATGCAACTCATGTTAGGTAAAATTATAGGTACCTCATTAGCAGGAATTACACAGTTTATTATTTGGCTCTTTATTGGAGGAGCCTTATTATTTACCGTTTCCATTGTTTTTGGAATTGATACTTCTCAAGCGCAAACACCTAATCAACAAATGATAGAGGGAGCTATGCAAAACTCTAATATCAATATGCAGATTCAAGATGTTTATAATTCCTTACACCATCTTCCAATGACTAATTTAATTATAGCTTTTTTATTATTTTTTATTGGTGGTTATTTATTATATAGCTCATTATATGCAGCTATTGGGGCGGCAGTGGATAATGAAACAGATACTCAACAGTTTTTATTACCGGTTATGATGCCTTTAATTTTGGCTGTGTATATTGGGTTTTTTACAGTTATTGAAGATCCTCACGGCACTGTTTCTACAGTATTTTCATTTATTCCACTTACATCACCAGTAGTAATGCTTATGAGAATCCCCTTTGGTGTCCCTATGTGGCAGCAAGTGGTATCATTATTGTTATTAATTGGTACGTTTATATTTACGGTTTGGTTTGCGGCCAAAATTTATAGAGTTGGTATTTTAATGTACGGTAAAAAGCCAAGTTATAAAGAATTAATAAAGTGGATAAAATATTAATATGGTTCAAGAAATAAAGAAAATAGAAGAATCTATAAAAGAAAGTTCCTTTTGGGAAAAACTGAAATTAGTTCTAAATGAACACATAGACTTTAGTCAAGATATTAGTATTTCTGTGAAAGATGTTATCATTATTATTACAGTAATCTTTATAACCACGTTAATATTGAGATTGTTTTTAAGAATAATAACCAGAAGATTGCCTGAAGATGATAAAGCTAAATTTAAAGTCGTATTTGGGTATTTTAGGTGGCTCATTTATTTAGTGATTTTTTTAATTACTTTGGATGCTGTAGGGGTTAATGTTACGTCAGTTTTTGCTGCATCTGCGGCCTTATTAATAGGAATAGGTTTAGCACTTCAAACGCTTTTTCAAGACATCATTTCTGGTGTTTTTATATTAGTAGATCAAACTGTTCATGTAGGAGATATTATTGAGATTGACGGAAAAGTAGGCAGAGTTGAAGAAATAAAATTAAGAACCACAAGAGCCATTACACTTGATAATCGGGTTCTTGTAATTCCAAATCATTTATATCTTGCAAACAGTTTATTTAATTGGACACAAAATAACCCTAATACCAGAGAGTTTGTTCAAATAGGTGTAGCTTATGGCAGTGATGTACAGTTAGTGAAAAGGTTGTTAATAGAAGCTGCCAATAATCAATCAGCTGTCATTGAACCTGAAGAAACATCGGTCCTGTTCTCGGATTTTGGGGATAGCGCTTTAACTTTTAAGGTGGTATTTACTATTGAAGATAGTTTTAATGCCAATGGGGTAAAAAGTGATGTACGTTTTGAAATAGATAAGTTGTTTAGAGAAAATAACGTGTCGATACCATTTCCTCAAAGAGATGTTCACCTTATTCAAAAATAAAACAAAATAATATGTCTAAAATTTTAATAATTGAAGATGAAGCTGCTATTAGACGCGTATTAGTTAAGATTCTGTCAGAGGAAAATGATACGTACCAGGTTGAAGAAGCAGAGGATGGATTAGAAGGAATTGAAAAAATAAAAAAAGAGGACTATGATTTGGTGCTTTGTGATATTAAAATGCCAAAAATGGATGGTGTTGAAGTTTTAGAAGCTGCAAAAAAAATTAAACCAGAAATTCCAATTGTCATGATTTCTGGTCATGGTGATTTAGATACGGCTGTAAATACAATGCGAATGGGTGCTTTTGATTATATTTCAAAACCCCCCGATTTAAATAGATTGCTTAATACCGTTAGAAATGCTTTAGACCGAAAAGAACTGGTTGTTGAAAATAAATTGTTAAAAAAGAAAGTTAGCAAGAATTTCGAGATGATTGGAGAAAGTAAGGCTATTTCACATATTAAGGATATTATTGAAAAAGTAGCGCAAACAGACGCTCGTGTTTTGATAACTGGCTCAAATGGAACAGGTAAAGAACTCGTAGCACATTGGTTACATCAAAAAAGTGAGCGTGCAAATGGCCCAATGGTTGAAGTGAATTGTGCGGCTATCCCAAGTGAGCTCATTGAGAGTGAATTGTTTGGTCATGTTAAAGGGGCTTTTACCAGTGCGGTAAAGGACAGAGCAGGTAAGTTTGAAGCTGCTAATCAGGGAACCATTTTCTTAGATGAAATTGGCGATATGAGTTTGTCAGCACAAGCAAAAGTGTTGAGAGCGCTTCAAGAAAATAGAATTCAGCGTGTCGGCAGTGATAAGGACATTAAAGTTGATGTAAGAGTTGTTGCGGCTACTAACAAAGATTTAAAAAAGGAAATAGAAAATGGAAGGTTTCGAGAAGATTTATATCACAGACTCGCCGTTATTTTAATTCAAGTTCCTTCTTTGAATGAAAGGCGTGAAGATATTCCATTGTTAATTGATCATTTTACAGATAAAATAGCTAATGAACATGGCACTGCAAAAAAAGTGTTTTCAGATAAAGCTATTAAATTATTACAAGATTATGACTGGACAGGAAATATCAGGGAACTTAGAAATGTTGTAGAGCGTTTAATTATTCTAGGTGATAAAGAAGTGACTGAAAATGATGTTAAATTGTTTGCTTCAAAATAACAATAAATTAAATTTATGGCAGTCATAGGCCTAAGTTTAAGCCTTTGACTGCCATTTTATAGATTTTTTAATTATCACAATTATTTAAATAGGATAAATAAGTATTTGTTAATCCTTTTAGATTTTTTAAATAAAGACTTTTAATTTCTTCTAGGCTTTTTTCCATTAAATTGCTCGAATTTTCATTTGGAATAACAACTTCATCTTTACTGTTATACATTTTTAAAATAGCATTAAAGCTCGTTACATTTGAAGAAATGGCGCTATTATATTGATTAATCATTTCTTCTTTTTTCAATAAGAGTTCTTTTTCTTTTTGCTCGGCCAATTTTAATTGAATCTCCTTTTCCTTTTGTTTCAGTAACAATTGCTGTTGCTGTAACTCTTTTTGCTCATCTTGGAGTATAGAAAGACTATTATCACCTTGATTTTCAGACGTGCATTTATCTAATTCAATGATACACTCTTTGGCGAGGTCTCTAGCTCGTTTAACATAAAAGCGACCGTCTTCGTAACTTTCTGCTGGATCAACTTTTACTAACAGCTGCATAGCATCATAGGCGTGATTGTATGAAACTTCACATCCACATTCTTTTAATTTAGACTCGGCCCGTTTAAAAGCCTCTAATGATTTGAACGCATATTCCTTTAGATGTGATATATTATTTGCCTCATAAGAGTGTTTTGCGTTTGAATAAGCATAGTTGATTTCAGAATTTGCCTCAGAACAATTGGTCTGACTCTGAAACTTTAAACATACTAAAAGGGAAAAAAATAGAAAGAAGTAATTTTTTTTCATAATTTTTGGGGTTTATTTTTATAAATAGGTATTCAAAAGTATTAAAAACATTATAAAGTAATGTGCATTTCATCGAATATATTGTTTTAGTATCTTTAGCAGGAATTAAAAAAAGGATTTATGAAAAATATTTCACCAGAAAAGTTTCAAGTTTCATCAAAAATTAATTTAAAAGAAGCGTCTACGCGTTTTGATTTAAATGCTTCTGAAAAAAAAATTAATAAAGCAATAGAATCAGTGAGAACGAAACTAAGTGAGCTTCAGGAAACGATGTATGCTCAAGGTAAATATGGTGTGCTTGTTTGCCTTCAAGGCATGGATACATCAGGAAAAGACAGCTTGATTCGTGAAGTGTTTAAAGATATTAACGCACAAGGCGTCGTGGTTCATAGTTTTAAGGTGCCAACTGAATTGGAACTAAAACATGACTATTTATGGAGACATTATTTAGTACTTCCCGAAAGGGGTAAAATTAGTGTGTTTAATAGAACACATTATGAGAATGTTTTAGTGACACGAGTCCATCCAAATTATATTTTATCAGAGAATATTCCTTCAGTTAATTCTGTAGAAGATATTAATGAAGCTTTTTGGGATCAACGCTTTGAGCAGATAAATAATTTTGAAAAACATATTGCTCAAAATGGGACGATCATTTTTAAATTCTTTTTAAATATTTCTAAAGATGAACAAAAACATAGATTATTAAGAAGGTTAAATAAGCAGGAAAAAAACTGGAAGTTTTCCGCAGGCGATTTAAAAGAACGGCTGCTTTGGGAAAAGTATCAGGAATGTTATGAAGATGCTTTAAACAGAACCTCAAAACCGCATGCGCCGTGGTATAATATTCCAGCGGACGATAAATCAACCGCACGTTACATCGTTGCAAAAATTATGTTGGATGTTTTGAGTACTTATTCTGATATTCAAGAACCCGAACTTGATGATGATATGAAAGCAAATTTAGAATTGTATAAGAAGCAATTAGAAAGTGAATAAAATTCACTTTTTTACCTTTTATTTAACTAATTAAGTATTATTTATAGTCTACCTTTAAAACCAAAATCATCCTATGAACATGTTAAAAACCTTCCTATTATCATTCTGTATTTTATGGTCCATTCCTTTTTATTCTCAAAATGACGAGGATGTGATGAAAGATATATATAACCAATCCCTAACAAATGGAAAAAGCTACGACTGGTTAAATTATTTATCAAATCAAATTGGAAGTAGATTGTCGGGATCTTTAGGTGCTGAAAAAGCGGTTGCTTGGGGAAAAGAAGAACTTGATAAATTAGGTTTGGATAAAGTCTGGTTGCAACCGGTAATGGTTCCAAAATGGGTTCGTGGTGCGAAGGAATATGCTTTTATTGAAAGTGATCCTGGTAAAACAACTACAGTTAATATTTGCGCTTTAGGCGGTTCTGTTGCCACACCGGCGTTAGGTATTAAAGCCAATATCGTTGAAGTTCATAATTTTGAAGAACTAGCTGCTTTAGGCAAAGAAAATATTGAAGGGAAAATCGTGTTTTTTAACAGGCCCATGCAAGCTGATTTAATTCATACCCATGAAGCATACGGAGGTTGTGTCAATCAGCGTGGTCAGGGAGCAGTGGAAGCTGCTAAATATGGAGCGGTTGCCGTTGTTGTGCGTTCCATGAATTTAAGATTAGATGATTTACCCCATACTGGCGCTATGAATTATGGGGATACACCTGCAGAAAAACGCATTCCGGCTGCAGCCATTAGCACAAACGATGCTGAGTTATTAAGTACCATGTTGAATCTGGATAAAAATATTAAACTCTATATTAAGCAAAATTGTAAGCAACTGAATGATGTGCAGTCTTATAATGTTATTGGAGAAATAACAGGTAGCGAATTCCCAAAGCAGTATATGGTGGTTGGTGGCCATTTAGATTCATGGGATTTAGGTGATGGCTCACATGATGATGGTGCAGGGATTGTGCAATCTATGGAAGTTTTAAGATTATTAAAAGAAACAGGTATTAAGCCAAGACATAGTATTAGAGTGGTTTTATTTATGAATGAAGAGAATGGTTTAAGAGGTGGAAGAAAATATGCTGAAGAAGCTAAACAAAAAGGTGAAAACCATGTATTTGCCTTAGAAAGTGATTCAGGAGGTTTTACACCAAGAGGTTTTTCTTTTGATTGTGATGAAGCTAATTTTAATCAAGTATTAACTTGGCAAACCTTGTTTAAACCGTATTTGATTCATTATTTTGAACAGGGCGGAAGTGGTGCTGATATTGGCCCTTTAAAAAATGATAAGATCGTTTTGGCAGGATTGCGTCCAGATTCACAACGTTATTTTGATTACCACCATGCCAGTAATGATACTTTTGATGCAATTAATAAACGCGAATTAGAGCTTGGAGCAGCCACTATGACTTCACTGATGTATTTAATTGATAAATACGGCGTAAAATAATGGGTAGGATATTAATATTGATATGTTTGATAACGTATCAAATACAATCTCAAACAGATATGACATCAAAATTACCTTATTATGAAATCCCAGATTACCCGGAAACCTATACTGCAGGAAGCGTTACGGCAAGAATGCTAGATGGTTTGGGCTTCAGATATTATTGGGCAACGGAAGGATTAAATGAAGACGATTTAAAATATAAACCGGGTGCAGATGCAAGAACCAATGAAGAAACTATTGAGCATATTTTGGGATTGTCAAAAGTGATTGTGAATGCTGCATTAAATAAAGGAAATGACGGTAATAACGACATGTCTGAAATGACGTTTGCTGAAAAGAGACAACAAACTCTAATAAACATAAAAACCGCCGCAGATATTTTAAGAAATTCTGAGGATATTTCACAATATAAATTAGTTTTTGGCGAACGTGAATTTCCTTTTTGGAATAATATCAATGGGCCAATCGCCGATGCCTTATGGCATTGCGGACAAGTGGTTTTGTTAAGACGCGCTTCAGGAAATCCTTATAATTCTAAAGCCAGTGTGTTTACTGGAAAGGTTAGAGAGTAGCAATGGGTTTTAAACAAATTCTTTAACATACGCTTGATAGTATCTATCTAGTATTTAGGCTTCTCTTTGTCATTCTTTTTCATTTTTATATAACCGGTTACCAGTCTCACCCCTAATCTTGCAAATAGAATAATGGCAATTACCATTACAATGTCAAATCCATTCATAAATACAATATACCAATTTATTTTGCCAATTATTTTTATAAAAAGTTAATTTTTTGTCTCCAGTTTGTTCAGTAAAAGATGTATGTATTATTAAGAATTTTATTATACATAATTCGATTCAATCTCTTTTCAATAATTTTTATAAGTTTTTCTGATTTTGCTTCATATCTTTAAACATGTTTTTGTGATTGGTAAATTCCATAACTGTCATTACAAAGCCATTTTTTATTTTCGTGTTTTTAAAATTGAATCAAACTAATCTGTTTTAAGTTCTGAGTTAATAAGTTTTAATATAAGGTTATTCTGTTTTTTTACCTGTTTTAATTCAAATAAAGCATCGTCCATAGATAAATAGCGCTCTCCTAAATAATCTTCAAATAAAGGATCTCTAAATAGGGATTGATAATCTGAGGCGAATCTACTTTTTCTTAGTTCAACTATATATGTTCTTCTAAAATCTAGGTTTCTTATATACTTTTCAATTATAGGCCTTGCCGCAATGACCGCTGCCACACATCTTTCTTCATTTTCTCTAGAATCGGTAACAATATCCTGCCATCCAAAAAGTAAATTAACAAGGGAGTCACTTTTTATTAAATGAATTTCTCCCGATGAAATACCTGATCTCAATGCGCCGTTAATGGGGTTGAAAGTCCATCTAAAGGATATATTTTGTAACCAATTTGGCATAGAATCACTTGTTATTTCAACGGAATTTTCAGGGTCAATATCCATTAACCTTTTGGTGCCTTCAAGAACTATCTTGTCAAAATAAAGCACTTTGTCTAATTGGGCTAGATTGGAGGTGAATTCTATCTTAAGTGCGTGGAGAAGTTTTTCTTTTTTTGTATAACTTATTCGGTTTTCATTCCAGTTGTTTGCTTGCAAGGCGATTAAAATACCAATAACTACGAGGACAATTTCACCAATGGCATATTTAAGATACTTTGATGTTTTGCCTTCATTTAGTAAGTTTTGGCGGATGTTGCGGAAGAGTTTAATCATTATTATTAGTTAAGCCCTACTTTACCTGTTACAGATTCAAAAAGTTTTTTAGAGTCATACCCAACGCCATCTTTAAAAACAATATCCATATTTCTAATGTTTCTGACATTCGATTCTAAATCACCATCAATTAAAATTAAATCAGCTTTTTTACCCACTTCAATAGTACCAATGGTTTTTTCTCTTTCAAGAAAAGTAGCACCATTAAGTGTGCATATTTTGATGGCATCTACTAAAGGAAATCCTTCTTCAACTAAAATTTCTAAGGTCCTTCTATTAGCGTATCCTGCTACCGTTCTGCCGGCTCCTGTTGGATCTGTTCCGGCTATAAGGATACCTCCTTTATCATAAAAGCGTTTCACCCAAATTAAGTTTTTGTGAAATAAATCAAAAAAAGCGGCATCCTTATTTACCACTCTGTCATAGGTTCTTTTTACGTCATTAAATACTTCGGTAGCAAGAGCCATTTCTCCGCCACCAGGAATAATTTCTCTATCCGTAAAGGGTTCAAAAACATTAGGCGTAGTTGTAATTGCCGTACCATTTTTAATAAGTAAATCAATGAGACGATCCACTTTTTCCCCATTCACATCTTCCTTGGCCAATGAATTTCTGGCTTCAAAGGGGTCACACATATCCATTTCTTTGTTGGAAATAAAATCAGAAGAGGCCATAAAACCATGTTCTAAATTATCAATACCAATGTTGGAAGCTTCTTCATAAGTGAGTGAACATAAATGACCGGTTACTTTTAAACCGCGTTTATGAGCTTCTGTTACACATATTTTAAGGTCTTCCTTGGTAATATGATTGTATACTTTAAAGGAAGTTACCCCTTTATCAGCCCAATAGTTGACTATTTTAGAGACTTCTGCAGTACCTTCAATAAATCCAAGTTCAGGAATATCAAAACCTTCTCGTTCAATGAAAGGTCCGGTGACGTCCATTTTTGGCCCGGTCATTTTACCTTCGTTAATCCATTTTTTGACATTTAAATCAGTTTGAGGTTGTATACTGCCACCAGTTCTCATAGTAGTGACACCTCCTGCTAAATAGAGTCTAGGGAAAGTAAAGGTCATTTGTCCCACACTAAACCAGTTTTCAAATGGTTTGCTGTAAAACAAGTGTTCATGTAGCATCACTAAGCCGGGAATTACTGTTTTTCCAGTACCATCAATAATTAGACTTTCTGCTGGGATGCTGACATTTGAATTATCTCCTATTTGTTGGATTACGTCATCTTGAAACACCAAAGTCTGATTGTATTTTACATTTGCTCCTGTACCATCAATAACCGTTACATTTTTAATAGCAATGAAGCTAGTATCAACGGCAATGAATGCCTTTACTTGAGGTGTAAATTCTTGAGCTGTAATTTTTAAAATGAACAGCACTGCAAATATTGAGGTAATTAATAATTTTTTCATTCTTTAAATTTTAATTTATAAATAACTAAGCCACCATTTATCACGATTATTACTTTTGTAATTCCAATACCATTTACATACCGGATATAAGGCCAGTATTAATAAAAACCATATAGCATATACAACCCATAAACTAAAACCATATCCTTTAAGTTCAGGTGTAAGTGTAACAAACAAGTCTATAATCATAAGTTTTGGTGATAGCCCTGAAAGTGCCACAGCTATTAAAGCCAAAAGATGTATAATATAAACATGAATGATGTAAAAAAACATAGGTACCCGGCCAATAGTTACAACGGCGTTGTATAATTTACCTTTCCACGTCTCTGCAAAGGAAAGTAATAAAATGGTGGGACCTAATGTCACTAATAAATACAAAAGTGATGGCGGATATTTAGCAAAATTTATAAATGATAACACCGTAAAAGCAAAGGATTTTTGTTGTGACCACATAGTTGGGTCACCGTAAACATTAAAGAATCTAATCAAAATAAAGAGTAGAATAGCCGTAACACCTATATATCTTAACCATTTTATTCTCAGATTTTGGTTAAAATCCCGTTGATATAATAAACCAAAGTGATAGCCTAAAGGCATGACAAAAATCCATGGAATCAGAGGATAGGCACTAAAAACAGTGGTGATAGAAGTTACTATAGGGCCTTGTACATGTAAAAGAATCCAAAGGTTTTTCCATGTTTCAGGCATATAAGCGTCTAACATATTATGACCAAAAATTGCTATTAAACTAATGGCAATCATTAATTTTTTTGGCACATGTATAAAGGCTGCTAAAAACACCATAGAAGCACCAAGAGCCCAAATAACCTGAAACACAATCATTGTATAATTCAAATTGAAATTCCAGCCAAATTTCATAATAGTCACCTCTACTAGTATGAGCCAAAATCCTCTTTTTAACAACCAAATACTTAACTCTTTTTTACTGCGTTTTTGTCCGACAAAAAAGGCTGACGTACCAGCTAAAAACACAAAAACGGGTGCGCAATAATGGGTTAAGAAACGGGTTATAAATAAAGGGACATTTGTTTGGGAAAGATCAGTTGGATCAAAAAAGAAAGCATCATAATGAAAATAATCTCTTACATGATCTAAAGCCATAAATATCATGACCATACCTCTAAGTAAATCTATAGAGGCGATGCGATTTGGTATTGTTTGTGACATTCTTTTGAGTTTAAATAATTAAAACTGAAAATAAATAAACTGTTCACCACTCCCTTGTGCAATGGCAACCAGGAAAATCATAATAGCCCAAATAACTGCTAATGCAACAGGGGGTATCTTTTTTGAAACAGCTTCAACAGAGGTATTTCTCATAAACCAGTGGCATATAAAAAGGAGACCAATAATAATTCCCACTTTTAAGATATCAAATGAACCAAGAACTTTTTCTCCTTCAGGATTTAAATAAAACATGGAACTAATCATATTCCAGGCTGTTTTGAATTCTCTGGCTCTAAAAAATACCCATGTAATATTGACACAGGTAAAGGTTGTAAAGGCCAGAAACATCCCGTTCCATTTTGTGATTTTAAAAGGAATATATTGGCGTTGTAAACGTTCTAAAATAAGATATGTGCCATGTAAACCTCCCCAAACTATAAAGGTCCACGCTGCTCCATGCCAAAGGCCACCTAATAGCATCGTGATCATAAGTGCGGAATACAT
Source organism: Flavobacteriales bacterium (assembly GCA_024643405.1). GTDB lineage: Bacteria > Bacteroidota > Bacteroidia > Flavobacteriales > Flavobacteriaceae > Yeosuana. The sequence continues at coordinate 60,416 of JAHENA010000007.1, forward strand.
TCTCACCACGCCATAGCGATTGCCACCTAAAGGAATATATAAATAATCACGCAACCAAGATGATAAGGTTATATGCCAACGCTTCCATAAATCAGAAAAACCTAAGGAGGCGTAAGGATATTTAAAGTTATCTGGCAAGATAATTCCGAGCATTAAAGCGATACCTATCGCACAAGTTGAGTACCCGGCAAAATCAAAAAATATTTGACCTGAAAACGCTAAGGTTCCCATCCAGGCATCCCAGAAATTTAAAATTTTATCTGAACTATAGACTTTATCAACGGTGTCTGAAAGCAAAGTATCAGCCATTACTACTTTTTGGAAAAGACCTAAAATCAATAAAAATAAACCCCAGATAAATTGATTTATTGTAGCTCTTTTTTCTTCATAAAACTGTGAAATCAGATCTTGAGCTCTTACGATAGGCCCAGCCACTAATTGTGGAAAGAAGGTTACATAGAGCGCAAAATCCAAGAAAGTTTTAGCGCGCTCAGTACGTTTTAAATACATGTCTATGGTGTAAGACATGGTTTGAAAGGTGTAAAAGGAAATCCCCATAGGTAATATAATATCCATTTTTGACGATTGGTAGCCATAACCATAGGTGTTAACTACAGTGGTAAAATTGTCGACAAGGAAATCACGGTATTTAAAAAAGGTTAGAAAGCCTAAGTTGACGAACATACTTAACAATAACCAGTATAGTCTTTTGCGTTTATTTTCTTCAGTGGCTAGTTTTTTCCCAGTAAACCAGTCTACAAAGGTTGAGATCCAAAGTAAAATAACTAATGGTGGATTCCACAAGCCATAAAAAACATAACTAGCAAAAAGAAGCATACGTTTTTTACCGGTCCAATTAAAGATTTTTGAATAGTAAAGTACTAATACTATAATTAAAAAGACAACGAAACTTAATGAATTAAATAACATAATCAGTTGGTTTTAAAGTGAGATAAAGCGCCATCAGCTTTCATTATTTTTACAATCTCTGTTGTGAAATATTGGGCATCTTTTGCAGAAAGATGTGACCATTCCGGGCAGGTTAGATTTTTAATCTGATCGTAATCTTCAAAGTGATATGCTTTTATATCGGCTTGTTTAACAAGGTCATCCCAAAAGTCCTTTCTAGGGAGCCCCAAGTTTTCACCAGCCCTCAATGCGCCGCTTGACGGACATCTAACCAAAATAGCATTCCCTCCTCTCTCTTTAAAAATTTTGAGGTCTTTTAAGAAGAATTCGACGGTAGATTTTTTGTCAGGAGCTGGAGCATCTTTACCAAAAAACATCCAGACTTTTTTTATGGAATTGGCATATGCAGTATCTGTTACTGTAATTTGTTTCATTTTCAAATTTCTGTCTAATGCTATTTCTCCAAATTCATGAAATGGTGGCATAGGGTCTGCAGCTCTGTTTCCAATCTTAATTTTTCCTAATAATTCTTTTAATTTAATTCCATCTACTCCTTGGTCATCACTTAAAAAAGTTAAATTTTGTTGTAGTGGTAATGATAGTAAGTGGTTGGATATTTGTGCATATGTTCTTTTTTTGTAATAATCTACTTTAGATTGAGGCCATTGCCAAGGTTGGGCTTCCGGAAAAGTGGTTGAAAAGAACAGTCCTGGTGTTACACCAATAATTATTGTCCCATTATAATTTGTGTTATTAACAAGATCGTGAAATATTGGAAGAGGTGAACTACCTACAGAAGCAAGTTGTATAGGTCGGATGCCTATTTGTTCTTGCCACTCGTTTAATTGCATATCAAAAAGTACTCTTGACGAACCTATAAGTAAAATATCATTTTTAGTGGCTTTTTCAACTCTCTGTCGTTGCATAGCCCAAAGAGCTTCGTTGTCATCAATAGTCGGGTATAAACCTTGTGACCGCAAATATAGTTCCCATGAAACAATACCTATAATAGATAAAACTAGAGCAATAATAATTGATTGTTTTAATTTCATTTTGGTTGGTTTTTAAGTTATTTTAAATGGTTGTTTCTGTTGATAGGTTAAAGAACGCCATACCCATTCTGCTGGACCATACAAGAAATATTTAAGCCAAATAGGACTAAATATTAATTGAATGAGCCAAATAGCTCCAACAATATAATACAGCTCATATCTCTGAAGTTCACCAAATAATGCAAAACCGTCCCCATAAAAAATTATGGAGGTGACTACACTGTGTGTTAAATAATTAGTTAAAGCTAATTTTCCAACCGCTGCTAAAGATTTTTGAAGAAAGTTAAAAATACCAGACTTAATGAATAACATAAAAAGCCCAATATGACCTAAAGTGGTAAACAAGCGTCCTATTTGATACGTTTGATCTGCTTTTGAAATGGTAACAACTTCAAAATTACTATCAAGAAGCATTTTTGTCTCCATGTAATTAATGCTTAAACCTATAAGATATCCTGCTACCAAAAGAATAAGATAAAATAGATTACTACGTTCTCCATGAAACACACGAAGTTTAAATAATGCCATTCCCAATAGCATGAAACTTAAGATATCCCAGACCCATAATCTGTATGGTAACCAGGTTTGCATAAATTGATTTCCTTCTACTTTTTCCATGAGTACAGACCAATAACCTTGTTGCATTTTTTTAATTTTCTCTTGCACTTCTTCTGGCGTATGCTTAGTATTTAATTTCTCCCACTTGCTTAAAATAGCTTCTTGTTCTTCATTTAAAGTTCCACCTTGTTCTTTAAGCATTTGCATTTCAATGCCTTCTTTTTGAGTTTTTAGATTGTTATGGTAATCACTGATATCCCACAAAACACCAATACTTATCAAGAGGCAGCCAACAATAATGAGATTTTTAACACTTGCGTTTCTAAAAGGAAATAACATCAATCCAAAAATGGCATAAGGATATAATATGTCGCCATGCCAAAGGAATATGTAAACATTAATAATTCCGAAGAGAAGTAACCAAAGGATTCTTCTATAGTAAATATCTGCAGTGGTGATCCCAGCCCCACTTTTTTCTAACCTGCTGGTTAATAATATGGCGCCTGCACCAAAAAGCATGGTAAATAAACCTCTCATAGTGCCTTCAAAAAACATATTATTGGCAATCCAAACTTGTAAATTCAAGCCTTCTGAACCTCCGGCGATGGTTGGGTCTGAATAGGCAAAAGGAAGCCCCATACCGTTAATGTTCATTAATAATATTCCTAATAATGCGATGCCTCTAATGACATCAAGAGAGTTAATGCGTCCACTTTGTTGCGTGGGCTTAAAATGTTGGTTGGTTGTGGTTGTAGTCATAAATAATGATATTTTAATTGGTTTTGGTTGATTAAAATTTTATAAAGGTACCCATGTTACTAAAATGGTTTGAATGATGAAAAATATGAGAAACGGAATGACTAAATAACCCATGACATCTCGTGCCTGAATTTTTATGCCAGCTCCCATAATTGGAAATACAAGTAATAGAAAAAAGGGTTGTAGTAAGTTGGTTAAACTTTCGCCATAGGCAACAGATAATGAAGCTCTGGAAATCATGGCTGAAATTTCTTCAGATGGCAATCCCGCACCAATATCTTTAACAGCATTGATAATGCTTGGACCAACCACTGCAAATTCTCCACCGGCAGATGGGATGGCAAAATTCGCGATGCCTCCGGTTAGATAGGCAAAAAACGCATAGGAATTTAGTGAGGCCACCGAGGACATTACCTGAGCTAATTTTTCACCAAGTCCTGTATACAACATGATGCCCATAATTCCTGCATAAAATGGGTATTGGTATAAAACACCTGAAATATTACCGCTCGATCTTTTCATTGCAATTACATATCGCATGGGTGTTTTGTGAAGGAGCATCCCAATAATCAGGAATATGAATATCATAATATTGAAATTCAGTTCGAAGCCATTGGTGTAAAAATGATAAATAATATAAGTCAGTCCCATTAATACAATAATACCTTGCAATAAGAAACCATTATTTAATCGGTCTGAAAAAGAAGGTGTTGTGAGATTAAAACTTAAGGCTTCTTCTTTTATGGAAAGTTCTATGCTTTCATTGGTGGTTTCTAGCATATTATTTAATTCTTTAATATTGTTGCCTTTTGGAATTAAGAAAAGAATCAACAAAGGAGCGAAAACTAGAAACAAAATCATCATTACAATATTTAAATTAGAGCCAAGGGTTACAGTGGTAGATATTGTTTCTGATAAAATACCAGCTTTAATTAAATAATTGCTTTTTGTTCCTAACAATAAGGGTATGGAACTTGATAAACCAGTAACCCAGCTACCTCCGCCAAAATAGACACACGCAATTAAAAAAGGATAATTAACCCTTTTCACTCGAAGGGCTAATTCTCTGGCTAAAACACAGGATATAACAATCCACCCAAAGCTAATCATACTCAATGAGGCACTGGAAAAAACAACAAAAAAGTAAACCTGTCTTGGCGTTTTTATGAGGAGTGTAAGTTTATCAATTCCTTTTTTGATAATAGGTGAAAGAGCGATGGCAAAACCAGTAATGATAATCAGCACTATTTGCATTCCAAACTCCATTAAAGACCAAAAACCATCATACCATGATTCAGTGATTTTTAACAAAGAAGCATCTAACCAAAAAAAGGCGATTAAAGCTGTTATTAATGTGAGAAGTATAGCAAAAACAAATGCATCAGGCATGTATTTTTGAAACAAAACTGTTAATTTTTCACCTACTTTGCTTATCATTTGGTTGGTTGATAGGTTTTATAAATGTAATCAGAAAGTTTTATTGTCTACATCTTTTATGAATTTTATAAGTCCAGTAAAATAAGTTTCAGGATCGTCAAATTGTGAACAATGGGCACCATTGGTAGTTAAACTTCGGCCTCTTTGCACTTCTGTACTCATCCATTCCATGTATTTAGGATCCATGGTATCATATTTTCCACCAATCATCAAAGTAGGAATGGATAATTCTTTTAGTCTGTTTGAAACATCCCAACCTTTTAAGGTGGCATTTCCGGTAACCCCAAATTCGCTATAACCTTGCATATAGATATAAATATTAGGGTTGAGGTGTGAAAAGGCACGA
>JAHENA010000143.1 GCA_024643405.1 Flavobacteriales bacterium
TCACAAATTTTTGAAGTTGAAAATCACCTAAAACTTGCTTCCTGATAGCAACAAGTCTTCGCAGAACAGACAGACATTTTAAAGGATTCTTAAAATGATGGAATACCAATATAAATAGGTTATACCATATACCTAATTCAGATATGTTTTTTCGCAAACCAAATATAAGCCTTGGTTGATCAGGATGGGACTGATTGACTATTCTCTTACCATATTTGACATTCCTGCTTTCAATTCTTTGTTCAATACTAATCATAATTATTGAATTGAATTTGAAAGAAATTCTTTCTCCGCATTTAAAATTTCATGATATTTATGTGTTGAAAATTCAGTAAATGAACCGTCGTTTTGAAATGATTTCAATAGACTGTAATCAGGCCTTCCCTCATAATTTCTAATATAATTATAGAACCCTCGGTTCTTAAGAAAAACAGTTGTGTTTAAATCACCCTTATTTTGATTGACTTTGTATTTGACCACAACTTCATTGCCAATTTCAGGTTGAATCAAATATTCATTATCTGCTTTACTTATGAGTTCTGTTACATCCTTTCCGTTTTCATCAAATGCACTAAAAGGGTCAATTTGAGTTACAGTTATTGGGGAATTTTTGGAATAGTCAATACCAACATAATCAACTTCCCAAAACATGAATCCTGTTTCCAATTTAATATTTAATTTATCAGATTTAATATTATCAATATCTATGGGAATTACTATGTCTCTCATTGCTAAAGGACCTACAACATTAATTTGATCAACCAACTTCCAGGAATTATTGGATTGAACATAGACCGAAAGTGGGATATGTTGTTTTTCAGCCCAGGCTAAACTATTTTCTGCAGGTTCGTTTTGCATATCCTCTTGAAAAGTATTGAAATAATTTCCAAATTGCTTATTAAATTTGCCATAAACATAATCTAACCACATACTGTTTTTGGCAGTGATATATAGTTTGCCTTCAAGTACATCTTCTGGCTTATCAAATTCTAATTCTATCGATCTCGTGTTATTTTTGTTTTCTATTGAAGTATCAAATCTATATTCATTATCATCTTTTTGCAAAGCAGGTGCTAAATCAACTCTTTGATTGTCTACCACCACATTGGTTGGAGAATTTATAGCGGAAAAAGTGAAAGGAATTCCATTTTTATCTAGTAAAACGCTAACATTATCTTCATGTTCTACGACCATTAATTGGGCTAAATCAGTGTGTTGAATTTCTTTCAGTTCATTGGTGATTTTTATTGTATACTCATTATCATTTGGACTAAAATTAGGTAGTGGGAGATAATCATCACGTTGAATATTAGGAGTTATAATTCCAGGATAAAGTTCACCGGCAAACTGAAATGATTCACCATTATTAATATATACAAATGGACATGATGTTGCTGCAGCCACAGCAATTGCAACCACTAGCACTAGGCCCAATGAGCCAAATACCCAACTCATAACTTCCCTACCAGAATCTCTATCATTAACAGTTACCTTATTAACATCTTTAAACGGGATTACAATATTATCACCTATACTAGCATCTATAGTTTTATTTAAGAAAAAATGGGCTTCATTAAGTGGTTGGGTTTTCTTCTTTTTATATTTAAAGGATTTTTTGGAACCAGATTGGGTCATTGTTTGATGCTGGGGTTCAACTGCTTTAATAACTCCCGACAAAGACAAATCATCTTCACTTATATTAATATTCTCTAAATGCCAATAATTATTTGCTGAATGTAGGATTACATATTTATTTTGCTCATTAAAAGACCGGATATGATCGGCCATAGTTTCAGGTGTCGTATTTACTGCTTTAACTTTGTAATAAGAACAACCTGCTGACAAATGTAAAATGGCCAGAGTCATTATAATCGAAATATTAGATTTCAATCTTTTGTGCGTTTTTAAAAAATGAAAAGGGTTGGATGACTGTTTGATGGTTGGTTTCATAATAATAATTTTTGCAGAAGGAAATTCCGAATGTAGACTATTGGGCAAAAGCTATTTGAAAATAAAAAGTCTCTTTAATAAATTTAGGAACTATATTTTCGAGTTAATATACAACTTTATATTGATATTTGATAACCTTTTTAAAGTTGAAAAAATAAAAATATTTCTTTATTTGCAACATCTAAAAGAAAAATAGACTAAAAAGCCACTCAAGAATTTAGGTAGGTTTTTTGGTTAATTCCACCCCCATGATATAGATCATTGTATGTTACTGAATTTAGGATTAGCTTCTTTGTCTAAATTTTGAAACAATGAAAACAAATTATATTAATTCATTATTTTTTTTAGTTTTTCTATTGATTATTTCCATAAGTAATTCCCAAAACATTTTAACTAATGGAGACTTCAGTTTAACTACTAACATTGATTCCAATTTTAACGGACCTCCTCCTGCAAATGTTTGGTCAACATGGCAAGGCGTTAATGTAGCTGCTAATTTAGTTGTAGTAAATGGAAAGTTTAGTTGCCAGATTATTAAACCTGGAAATCAAGCCTATGAGGTGCAGTTAATACAGGCAGGATTCCATTTGTTACCTGGACATTCATATAAACTTTCTTTTGATGTTAAGGCAGATTCAAATTGTACTTTCGGTGTTTTTCTAGGTGAGTATGATGGAAACTGGACAAGCCTTTTAGGTTTTAACAACTACGAGCAAAAAGCTACAACTGAATGGAGAAATATAAGTATTGAATTTGATGTTTATACAGTATTTCCATATCACAAATTAAGTTTTGAATTAGGAACTATAAATACAAACATTACTTTCGATAATGTAAGATTAATTGACCTTGGTGTTAAGGAACAAGATGTTAGTTCTGAATTAAATTCATTGAACGATAAAATAAGCATTCCAGCATACAGGCCTAAATCCTATTTTAGTAACGGATTTATAAATTCATTTAAACAGTCAAAATTTATCATTTACCCAACTATTACTAGAACAATCGATACTATAACATGGTCTAAATTATTATCAGAAGAGTTTGCTCAAAATTTAAAAAGAGATGAAAATTTAAATATAATTTTAGATGAAAATTCACTTAATCCAGGTGAATTAATGGGAAAAAATCAACATGAATTCTTTACTTATGATATGGTAAGGCTTGGGAATGAGATTAAGATGAAAAGGGAAAACACAGATTATTTTATAATTCCAGAAATTATATTTGAACCAGAAAGAAATGGAACTTATTTCGTATTTGGAATTCATATTTTTATTCTTAACAATGAGGGTGAAAATGTATTTTCCTTTTTACTTAATTCCCATCACGAACTTTTTAATGAAGCAAAATTATATGCTTATAGTCCTAATGAAAATGATCTAGATGAAATAAAACAAAGGTGTATTAAAGTAGGGTTAAAAGCTTTTAGACTAATTTTAATGCATGAAAATCAAGGCATTAAAGAAATCCCCGACCAGCTTATCGGTAGTTGGGTGATGGATCAACCTGGAGAAGGTCAAATCCCAAGTCAGATATTAAGGTGGGAGTTTAAAAAAACGAGCTCAAATAATGGAGAATGTGAGTTCTACTGGTTGTTCAAAAGACAAGATGATCTAAAATATATTACTGTTGCCGTTCTGGTAAGTGATTTTACCGTTGTAAATAATACGATCAGAACAAGTTTAACAAAAGTAGGATCTATGCAAAAAGAGCCAATGAAAATGGAATTTTACGATGAAGTCAAATGGCATTATCCAGGGGACTCTTTTTTTGAGATGAAAGATAACAAAGAAGGAATCCTTTCATTTAAAATAAAAGACAATGTTCTTACCTTTTATGAAGACCATAATAAAGATGGAGATTATGAAGATGAAGGTGAAGTTCAAAAATATTTTAGAGAAGAAAAGGATTTTTAGTAAATACATTTCAAGACCAAATATTTAAAAGGTACTTTGCTTTTTTTATTATTTGGAGACTAAGAGGGGAAGCATAACAGGAAAAACCACTCAAGAAATTGGGCGGCTTTTTTGTTTAATAATGTAGCTTGGTTTTTTCCTTATCTTTAATAACATTATTTATACAACTAACCAATGATCAACTTTTTCCGTAAAATACGCAAACAGCTTGCTGATGAAAACAAACCGTTTAAGTATTTAAGATATGCCATTGGTGAGATCATACTTGTAGTCATTGGGATCTTGATTGCTTTAAGTATTAATAATTGGAATGAAGATAGAAAGCAAGAAAATTTAAAACAACGTTTATATGTTGAATTGTATGAAAGCATTAAGTCTGATACGGTAGATTATAATGCTGATTTAAAGGACCTGAAATCGGCAATTTCAAACACAAAACTTTTAAAGGAAAAAATTAAGTTGGATGCACCTTATACAATTGGGCTTGATACTGCTCTTGCTAAAATAGGATCAATTCGATCTAATGAGGCTAATTATACCATTCTTACCAGAATCACTAATGTAGGTGTTGAAATTATAGATGATGTAAAATTAAAAAATGAATTCATACATTATTATGAAGATTCAAAAAACTTTGTTCAGTATGCTAAAAAGCCTAATGATTTACTGGATAAATTATATCCCAAGTATTTCATAAGCCATATTCCTGGGCAAAGTGCAATCCC
>JAHENA010000063.1 GCA_024643405.1 Flavobacteriales bacterium
CCGGTTTTTTCATCAATTCCATTATCAATTTCCTCACCTGCATCAATATCTCCTCTTAATCCATGTTCAGGGGAAAACAATTTACTGATTTTTATGTTAAGTGATAACAGCGAATCTACGAGATGTAGATATGATTGATTATTGTCACTTTTAAAAATGACCGACGTATTGTTTGCCGCTATTGCAATATTTCTGCCTTTTATAAGGTCTAAATATTTTTCAGTTTGATTCGCTGCAACAATAATATTCTCATTTCCGTTTACAACCGTAATTGGGTTTTTGTTTTTATTGGCTTCTTGACAACTTATTGTTGCAATAAATAAACATAAGGTAAGCAGCAAGACACCTTTTGAGATTTTTTTCTGTATCATTTGATTTGTTATTAGTTCAGTTTATAAAGATTATTAAAAATAATAATTTACCATTTTTAAAATTTGATTTATAGTAAATTTACACCAGCTGAAATAAATTCTTTAAGTTTATAATGGTCTAAATCAAGATCGGTTACGATTGTATCGATTTCTTTTAGATTACATACATCGTAATTAAGTTTTAAGTTTAATTTATTTGAGGTGGCCAAATAAACAATATGTTCTGCTGCGCTTATCATGGCTTTTTTTATTAGTGACACTTCATATCCCTCATCTGTTATACCTTGTTCTATATTTAAAGCACTAACGCCCATAAAACAAATATCTGCTCTTATTTTTGATAAATATTGAACAACGTCAATACCCGTTGTAACCATTGAGTTTCGATGAATTTTCCCACCAATAAATATGGTTTCTATTAATGGGAGCTCTGTTAACTGCATGGCTATAGGCAAACTATAAGTATAAATGGTAGCCTTTAAATCTTTTGGGAATAATTTGGCCAACATTAAGTTGGTGGTACCGCCACTCATAATTATTACCATACTATCTTGAATCAAGGTAATTGCTTTTTGTGCTATAAGAACTTTATTTTCTCTATTATAAATGACATCTTCATTGTAGTGATACAGTTTTTGTATTGTTGAAATAGCACCGCCATGAACTTTAGTAAGTAATCCTTTAGAATCCAATTCATGAATATCTCTTCTAATGGTATCTTCGGAAACGTTCAGGTTTTGCGACAAGAAACCAGTAGTGACCTTTCTGTTGATACTCACTTCATCTATAACTTTTTGTTGACGTTCTTTTTTTTTCATATAATAAAATTCTTAAAAAAATAAGATTTTAATTAAAAATGCAATTAATTTAGAAATATAAGCAATATTTTGCAAGTTATATAAAAGTAAAACGCATTTATTTGAATAAATACATACATTTGAATATGTTTTTCGATTTTTTTCTTTAAATATATAATTATGAGCACTTCAAAAAGACTAATTTCTTTAGATGCTTTAAGAGGGATGACCATTTCATTAATGATACTAGTTAATACCCCGGGTAGCTGGGCCTATGTTTATTCACCTTTAAGACATGCAGAATGGAATGGGTGTACACCTACAGATTTAGTATTTCCTTTCTTTCTTTTTATTGTTGGTGTATCTGTCTGGTTTTCTTTTGAGAAGTATCAAACTAAAATTTCTAAAGTAACCATATTAAAAATATTAAAAAGAACTGTAATTATATTTTTTATAGGTCTTATATTGAACTTATTTCCTTTTTTTGATTTTAGTAAAGTACGTATTATGGGAGTTTTACAACGAATAGCAATTGCTTATGGAGTAGGCTCTATACTTTGCCTAAGTTTCAAAAGAGATAAATTATTAATTGTTTTAGGAATAATTTTATTGGGATATTGGGCATTGTTATATTTTGGGTCAGAATTGGATCCATATTCACTAAAAGAGAACATTGTTAGGAAGTTTGATTTGTTTTTATTTGGTGATAAACACATATACAAAGGCTTTGGTATTCCTTTTGATCCAGAAGGACTATTGTCAGCTATACCAGCCGTTGGAACTGTAATAATTGGGTATTTAGTTGGTCAAGCTATTAGTGTTGAATCAACAGTTTTGATAAAATTAAAAAAGTTATTGATTTATGGAGTCCTGCTAGTTATTTTAGGAGCAATTTGGGGGTTGATATTTCCTATTAATAAGGCATTATGGACTAGTTCATATGTGCTTTATACAGCAGGTTTAGGGATTCTATTTTTGGCTTTTTTGATATTTGTTATTGATTTTAAAGGATATAATAACTGGGCCAAACCTTTTATTCATTTTGGAACTAATCCCTTATTTATATTTGTTTTCTCTGGGATATATGTAAAAACAATTAGCTACTTAATTATAATACCAGTTCAAGACAGTAATGTTAAAATATCAGCATACAAATTCCTTTTTGATGACGTATTTTCTTCTATCGCTGGAAACATGAACGGTTCTTTATTGTTTGCATTAAGTCATATTATTGTTTATTGGGTTATATGTTTTCTACTTTACAAAAATAGAATATTCATTAAAATATAGGTTTTATTATACAGCTTCGATGTTAAATAGCATAATTTCGATTTTATTGATTAAAACATGCATTTTTTTGCAAAAAAAATGCATGTTTTAAAATTATTTTTAATATTTTTAACAATAATAACTTAAATTCTAACTTATATGAAACATTATTATTTTCAATTAATCACTTTGTTAATGTTGTTTTTTGTGCAGAGTTCTTTTGCACAATCAGTGACTGTATCAGGTGTTGTTACTGATAAAGCGACTAATATGCCCTTGGCAGGCGTAAATGTTGCCATTGAGGGCACATCAAATGGAGCTGTTACTGACTTCGATGGAAATTATTCTATTCAAGGTGACGATTTTAAGGGTAAATCGCTTGCCTTTAGTTTTCTTGGTTTTAAAACTGTTTCTGTAGAATTAACAGGAGATGATCAAGTTGTTAATCTTGCATTAGAAGAAGATGCTACTAGTCTTGGTGAGGTTGTTGTTACGGCTTTAGGAATTAAAAGAGAATCTAAGGCTTTGGGGTATTCTTTAACTCAGGTTGAAGGAGACGATATGTCTCAGGTAAAAACTGCAAGTGCGGTTAATTCACTGCAAGGAAGAGTTGCAGGGGTTAATATATCTACCACAAGTGCAGGTGCTGCAGGCTCAAGTCGGGTTATCATTCGTGGTGCAAGTTCATTAACTGGAAATAACCAACCCTTGTACGTTGTTGATGGTATTCCTGTTATCAATAACACCAATGGTTCCGTTGTAGGCCCAACCAATGATGGTACTGGAGACGGTGGAGATGATATCTCTACTCTCAATCCTGACGATATTGAAACTGTATCCATATTAAAAGGAAGCTCAGCAGCAGCCCTATACGGTTCTTTGGCTTCCAATGGAGTTATAATGATTACTACAAAATCAGGTAAGGGCAAAGATAATTTTGGTGTAGAATATTCTAGTTCCTTAACTTTTGATAAAATCAACACGGGTCTTATGGATTTTCAAACTACCTATGGGCAAGGTCGCAATGGTTTAAAACCAGGATATGAATACGATTCTGGTGGTAATCAAGTAGAGTTAGCCAATCAAGAGAATGCAATGAGCGATGCCTTCAATAGCACATTACAATCTTGGGGGGCTCTAATGGATGGATCGCTTGTTTATAATTGGGATGGAGTGAAGAGACCTTATTCATACACAGGGAATAACTTGGATAAATTTTATGACGTAGGAACTACTGCTGTTAATTCGGTCGCTGTATCAAAAGGAGGAGATGGTTATAATTATCGTTTTTCATTTTCTAATTTAGACAATAAAGATATCTTCCCAAAATCAACTTTGGGAAGAAAGTCATTTTCATTAAATACCTTGGTAAAAATTAATCCAAAACTAACATCAACTGTTAATGCTAAATTTGTTATTGAAAAAGCACATAATCGTATTAATATTGGAGATACTCCAGGAAATGCAAATGCGTCAGCATACAGGTTGCCAAGTAGTTTAAATATTTATGATTTAAAACCTGGATCCAATGAGGAAGGAACAGAGCTTTTATTTCAACCAAGTCAATTTAATACGAACCCTTATTGGGTAGCCAATGATTTTAATAATGACGACAAGAAAAATAGATGGACAGTATCTACTACTCTAAGATACGATATAACGGATTGGTTATATGCAACAGGTAGGGCCGGTATAGATACCTATGATTTGTCTAGAAGAAATGTAACACCTTATGGAACAGAATATCGCCCAGCTGGGATATTTTCTCAAAGTAAATCTACCTATTCATCATTTGATGCCGATTTTATGTTAGGAGTTGAGAAAAGCATCACAGATAAAATTTCAACAAACTCTATAATTGGTGCTAACACTAGAACTAACACTTTCGAATCGTTAAGTGCAGAAGGTAGAGGGTTTATAGTAATAGGCTTAGAAGATTTAAACAATACAACCTTACCTGAGCCGAGAAATCGTTATTTTCAAACTAAAACTAATTCTTTGTATGGGTCATTTGAATTCGATTATGATAAATTTCTTTACCTAACATTTACAGGTAGAAATGATTGGTTCTCAACATTGTCCTTTCCAGATAAAACAACACCAAACAACGATTTTTATTGGTCGTTAAGTGGAAGTATGTTGTTAAGCGAGGCCTTTGAATTGCCAAAAGCCATCAATTATGCCAAAATAAGAGCAAGTTATGCACAAGTAGCAGGTGGAGCTCAAGACGCCTACGCATTAAATTTAGACTATGCTATTACTGGGTCATTTCAAGGTCAATCCATTGGACAGTTAAATGGAAATACCATTCCCAACCCCAATTTAGTACCATTTCAGAAAAATGAAATTGAAATTGGCTTTGACGGTAGATTTCTTAATAGTCGTTTAAATCTTGATATTGCTTATTATTCTAATAACACTACAAATGATATTGTAAGTGCTGCTGCTTCACTGTCATCGGGCTACACTTCCTCTATACTTAATATTGGCGAATTGGAAAACAAGGGAATTGAGTTTTTGATTGGTGGCACACCAATTAAAAATGATAATTTCTCATGGAATACCTCATTTAACTTAGGCTATAACGACAGCAAAATTGTTCATACTGATGATGAGGACACTCCCATTAATGTTGACGGTAGCCAAAGTCGAGATAGAACCGCAATTATTTCTCATATAGTTGGTGAGCACTATGGTGTAATTTGGGGTTCGTCTTATAAAAGAGATGAAAATGGAAACATAATGTACGATATATCAAGTACAGTTCCAAAACCTATTAAAGGAGAAAACAAAATATTAGGTCAAGGTGTTGCTCCATATACTATGGGATTCTCTAATACTTTCAAATTCAAAAACGTATCATTAAGTTTTTTAATTGATGCGAAATTCGGAGGATCAGTATATTCTGGAACCAACCACGATTTAACAACTGTAGGTTTAACCAAAAAAACGTTAGAAGGACGTGATTCAGGTTTAGAAATATCTGGGATTGATGATGCTACAGGTCAGCCTTTTACTACCACAGTTGCACCAGAAAATATAGGAAATTATTGGGGTTTAATAGGGGCGGAGACTAATGGTATTGCAGAAGAATTTGTTTATAGTACTGATTATATTAAGTTTAGAGAATTAAGCTTGTCGTATAATTTTCCCAAAACAATACTGGAAAATATTTTTATTAGTGATTTAACAGTTTCTTTCATTGGTAGAAATTTATTCTTTATCTCAAAAGATATTGAAAATGTTGATCCTGAAGCCGCTTTAAATAACCTTAACTCACAGGGAATTGAAAGATTTGGAATACCATCAACCACAAGCTATGGGTTTTCTGTAAATGTTAAATTTTAAAAAAAAAGAAAATGAAAAAAATACTTATTTTATTAACAATTGTAATTGCATTTGGATCTTGTGACAATGGTTTTGAGGAACTTAATGTAAATCCTACAAAACCAACACAATTGGATCCATCCACAAAATTGACATATATTCAATTGTATACCGCTGGAAGCGGTTATGCATCTTATTTATTTTGGAATGTTATTCACTTGATGCAAAACGTACAACACCTTAATGAAACCAATTATGGAACTATATTTTTGTATCAAACAAACAATACGCATTGGTTATTTGAACAGCAGTTCAATACTACAGTCAAAAATATTATAGATTTAGAAGCTCAATTGGAAGCAAGTGAAGCACCTACCGCTGCTGTAGACCTTGCTATAGCCAGAGTACAAAAGGTTCTTATATTTAGCAGAATAACAGATGTTTACGGAGACATACCTTACAGCGAAGCTGGCAAGGGTTTCTTAGAAGGGATTCGCTTTCCAAAATATGATAAACAAAGTGATATATACGCCGATATGTTGGCAACCTTGGAAAGCTCAGCCGCTACCTTAGGATCTGGAGGTGAGAGCTCCTATGGATCTGCTGATTTATTTTATGATGGTGATGTTACAAAATGGAAAAAGTTTGCCAATTCATTAATGCTTCGTATAGCAATGCGTATGGTAAAGGTCGATGCTGCTGGAGCGCAAGCATGGGCAACTAAAGCAATATCTGGAGGTGTCATGACCAGCAATGCGGATATTGCCTATGTTAAATATGAAAACAATGCAAATGATGGCGGACCCAACGTAAATCCACTTACAAAATGTTTTACATCAAGATCAGCAAATCAGAATAAAATTTCTAAAACGTTGATGGATTTCATGAAAGACAGAAATGATCCACGTGTCTCTGTTTTATGTTCTACTACTTCCGGGAGTACAGATCCTGCTTTGCAAATTGGGCAAGATATAAATGACTTTAGTCAAACCTCTGCAAACTCTAAACCAAATGTCAATATTTTTGGAGGAGCATTAAGTGATGGGTCTCGAATTATTATTTATGATGCACCTTTTTTCTACCAAACCTATGCTGAAGTAGAATATATGTTAGCTGAAGCTGCCCAGCGTTGGGGATTAGCAGGAGGTGATGTTGAAGCCCACTATAACGCTGGTGTAAAATCGGCCATGGAATATTTATCGTTGTATGGCCATGGTGTGAACATTACCCAAACACAAATAGACGATTATTTGGCTGCCAACCCTTTTGATCCAGCACAAGCATTAAAAATGATAAATGAACAATATTGGGTTGCCACTTTTGGAAATGCTAATGAGACCTTTGCAAACTGGAGAAGATCTGGATATCCTGTTTTGGTTCCGGCAAATCTCGCCGACACCTATACCAGTGGTCAAATACCAAGAAGATTGAATTATCCAGGATCTGAATTATTGAATAACCCTGACAATGTCCAAGAAGCAATAGACAGACAAGGTGGAGACTTATTGACCACTAGAATGTGGTGGGATGCTAATTAATAAATGTATAAAAAGTTAATCAATGAAGTGGGTTTTAATGCTGTTACAATTGTTAAAATCTCATTGTTAAAATAATATATTGTTTAATTAATTTGAGTTAGTTTTTAAAGAAAGAGGTAAGAGGAATAAAACATTACTCTTACCTTTTGTTTTTAACATATTTTATTAGAATTTAAAGAGTTTGTTTTGAAAAAAGTTAGAACTGGCCTTGATGTATTAATAAATGATCGTAATCTTATAGACTCATTTAATGGTAATGTTGCATTATTATGTCATAATGCATCAATTGATTCAACTTTTACACATGCTGCATTAAAATTTAATGACCTATTTGGTTCTAGGTTTGTAAAATTATTTGGACCTCAACATGGTTTTACTACAGATACTCAAGACAACATGATTGAAACTAATCATTATATACATTCATATTTTAAAATACCTGTATATTCTTTATATTCAGAAACACGTATTCCTGACGATAATATGCTTGAAGGCATTGATCATTTGTTTGTTGACTTGCAAGATATTGGGAGCAGAATGTATACCTACATTTACACGCTTACTCTTTTGTTGGAAAAGTGTAGTAATAAAGATATTGAAGTTATTGTTCTTGATCGGCCAAATCCAATAAATGGCCTTGATATTGAAGGAAACATATTAGATTTAAAGTTTAAGTCTTTTATAGGAAGGCATCCAATTCCTGTACGTCATGGAATGACTATTGGTGAAGTTGCTTTAATGCATCAAAAATTTTGGGCTAAAGAAAAGACTCAACTTAAAATAATCAAAATGCTATATTGGGAACGAGATATGTATTTTGAAGACACTAAATTACCGTGGTTATTGCCTTCACCAAATCTTGCTAGAGCAGAAAGCACCTTAACTTTTCCAGCAATTGTTTTGTTTGAAGGAACACTTTTGAGCGAAGGACGTGGTACAACACAGCCTTTAGAAATTGTTGGGCATCCAAAAATTGAATCTTTTTCTTATTATAAAAACCATTTAATAAATAGTATTGAAGAGTCAAAATTAAAAGGTTTTGTACTTCGGCCTATGACATTTACTCCCACTTTTGACAAAAAAAACAATGAAGTTTGTGGTGGTTTTCAAGTACACATAACTAATAAAAAAACTTATAAACCTTGGCGTGTAGGTCAATTTATATTACGTGAATTATATCATCACTTAGGGAGTGATTTTGAATGGAGGAGCCCTCCTTTTGAATACAACTATACACAACCACCAATAGATATTATCAATGGAACTGATAAGTTGAGATATTGGGTAGAAAACAACGATTCTGTAGAAGTATTAGAAACTTTTGAAAATTTAAAAGATTATAAATTGCAACTTAATGAAATAAAAATTTATTAAAATCAAATTAAACTTAAGACACTAACTATATTAGTTAGACTAAAATAAAATATAATAATATTAAACAAAACATAAATGAGTGCAACTCTTATTTTAATAATCATAGCATCGTATTTTGGGGTATTAATGTTAATATCACATTTCGTTTCAAAAAACTCAAGTGATGATTCTTTTTATACAGGTGACCGAAAATCACCTTGGCAAGTCGTTGCTTTTGGAATGATTGGCGCTGTACTATCTGGGGTGACTTTTGTATCTATTCCTGGAATGGTTGGCACTAATTATTTATACTATTTACAATTTGTTTTTGGAAATGTAGTTGGATACGTTTTTATAACTTATGTTCTTGTTCCCATTTATTATGATTTAAAATTAGTTTCAATATACACCTATTTAGAATCTCGTTTTGGAATCAAATCCTATAAAACTGGATCATTGTTTTTTATAATATCACAATCATTTGGAGCTGCCCTTAGATTATTGCTTGCAGCAAAAATATTGCAATATGCTGTTTTTGATGCCTTCCATGTTCCATTTTTTTTAACAGTACTTGTTATACTAGTTCTTATATGGTTTTATACTCATAAGTCGGGTATTAAAACCATTGTTTGGACAGATACACTTCAAACATTTTTCTTATTAATGGCTGTGGTTGTAACTATTTTTATTGTTAAAAATTCTATGGACCTAAATTTTTCAGAAACCATTACCTCTGTTGTTAAACACAACTATTTCAAGGTATTTGATTGGGATTTTAATTCAGGGAATAATTTTTTTAAACAATTTATTTCTGGAGTTTTAATTGCTATTGCTATGATTGGTTTGGACCAAAATATGATGCAAAAAACATTAACCTGCAAAAACCGAAAAGAAGCTCAACAAAACATCTTAACTTTTAGTTTGATTTTAGCTGTTACTCAATTTCTGTTTTTAGGTTTAGGAGTTATGTTATATATGTATGCTGAAAAGTTTGGTATTCAATTAGACATTGAAAATGGGAAATTTATTAATACAGACACTTTATTCCCAATGCTTTCTTTAAACCATTTCGGAACTATTGCGAGTATAAGTTTTATTTTAGGAATAACAGCAGCCTCTTTTTCAAGTGCAGATTCTGCACTAACAGCATTGACAACCTCTTTTACACATGATTTTTTAGATATTCAACACAAAAATTCAAAAGAAAAAAAGAAACTAAAAAACCGTGTTTTATTAGGGTTTTCAGGAGTGATATTTGTAATTATAATGCTCTTTTCAGAAAGTAAAGGCGATGTGATTTCAATGATTTTTAAAGTGGCTGGTTATACGTATGGGCCGCTGTTAGGGCTTTATTTACTTGGAATATTTACTAAAATAAAAGTGAAAGATTCAGCAGTTCCATTTATCTGTGTTCTCATGCCAATAGCGACATACTTTTTAAATGATTTCTTTATTGGCTGGTATAATTTTGATTTTGGTTTTATGAACATATTCGTTAATGCGTTTTTAACTGTTTTATGTCTAATTCTTTTTAAAAACAATAAATCAATAATGTCAGACAAATCAATATTAAAGTAACCTTAAAACAGAAACAGATGAAAACTAAAATGATTAGGATTCACTCAATACTATTTTTCTGTGTTATAATTTATTGCTTTTTAGGATGCAAACAAAATAATTCACATCAAAATATAACGATAGAGAATGGAAAAATAGAGTTGAGTTTTGACAAGAATACAGGAGCATTTCGCGCTTTTAAGAATTTAGAAAATTCATTTGATTTTCTAGATTCGAACAGTCTTTCCAATTCACTTTGGGAGATTGACTTACTAGAATCTTCAGGAATTGAAACCATTGACATGACAGATGCTTCAGGATTTCATTTTTCAAAAAGAGACCCTTATAGTTTGGTTTTTATCTGGGATGATTTTAAAGAAATTGAAAACAAAGGCTTTAAAGTCACAGCAATCATTGCCCTTAAAAAAGACAAACCCTTATCATCATGGAAAATATCTGTAGAAGGCATTAAAGGTCAAGAAATAAGCAAAGTGGTTTTCCCTAAAATTAATGATATAAAAGATATGGGTGATGAAAATTTAGCGGCTCCATATTGGATGGGTGTAAAAATGAAAAACCCAAGAAACTATCTTTCAAAAATAGAGGGGAAAGAAAAAAAATACAATTGGGAATATCCTGGAAGAATGTCTTTGCAATGTATCGCCTTATATAATGATTCAAAAAAATTTGGCTTGTACACTTCTTGTAATGATTCTTTAGCATATAGAAAGGATTTTTCTTATACACTAGATAGCTTGAATAACTTAACTTATAAAATGATTAATTATCCTTCTATTGATTCTGGTTCAAATAACTATTCGCCTTCTTATGAAGCTGTAATAGGCACTTTTAAAGGAGATTGGATAAATGCCGCAGAACAATATCGGGAATGGGGTTCAAAACAAAAATGGGCAATTGATAGCAGATTTAAAAAAGGGTTAACACCAAAGAGTTTGGATGAAACCGCTTTGTGGGAATGGAATAGAGGAAAATCAAGTAACGTGCTTGTTCCAGCGAAAGATTTAGAAAAAAAATTGAAGCTACCTGTAAATGTGTTTTGGCATTGGTGGCATGGATGCTCCTATGATGATGGGTTTCCAGAGTATTTCCCTCCAAGAGAAGGGAAAAACAGTTTTATAAAGGCAATGAAATCAGCCCAAGAAGAAGACTTAAAAGCCATTGTTTATATGAATCAAATGCAATGGGGAACCAACACAAAAAGTTGGGAAAATGAAAATGCAATTTCTTATGCCGTAAAAGACATAAATGGAAATTTAAATACACATACATATAACATTTTCACTAATAAATCTTTAACCACGATGTGTATGGGAACAAAGTTTTGGAAAGATAAATATTCTTCACTTTGTGACAGCGCTGTAAATACATATCAAACTAATGGAGTTTATATGGATCAGGCTTGTTTTAGCTTTTTGTGTTACGACAAGGCTCATGGGCATCCTATAGGTGGAGGAAATTATTGGCTTAAAAATTTTGGAGAACTAACTAAACAAATTCGCTCAAAGTTTACTGATATCAAAGATGTCTTTTTGGCAGGTGAAGGGGTCAATGAAGCATGGCTTCCATATTTAGATGCGTTTCTCACATTACAAGTAAGTATGGAAAGGTATGCGGGTGATAGCGGATGGGAACCTATTCCATTTTTTCAATCTGTTTATCACCAATATGCTATTACATATGGTAATTACTCCTCTTTAATTGTCCCTCCCTATGATGAACTGTGGCCTGAAGAATTTGCCCCAAAAAATCCATTAGCACTCTTAGATGAAAGTTATAACAAACAATTTTTGATGGAGCAAGCTAGGTCATTTGTATGGGGTTTGCAGCCAACAATTGCTAATTATCAAAGCTTTTTATCTTCGGAGAGAAAAGAAGAGATTGATTATTTATTAAACCTTGCTAGGGTTAGGAATAATGGCTTAAAATACTTATTGCGTGGGGAATTTTTACGCTCTCCTGAAATGGACATTCCAGAAGAAAAATTAGAGATGTCCAGATTATCAATCTATGCTGGTAAAACTGGAAATACGGTTTCAAGTTTTCAAAAGAATTGTCCTTTGATTTATTCTGGAACCTGGAAATCTGATGACAATCAGATAGGTATTGCATTTGCGAGTATTAGTGATGACCCTTATCATGTTATTATTAATATTAATTCTGATGATTATGGGCTTCCACCGTCAGGGAGAATCAATAGTATTAATGCAGAGGGAAATATTTTTATGACCACTTATACCAACAGCAAAATCAACATTGATTTTATGCTTGAACCTAAACAGATTTGTATAATAGAAATAGAGACTAATAAATGATTATTTAAATAATATGAAAGACAACCGAACAACCGAACAAGCTTCATACTATGATAATTTGGAAAAAATGAGCATATATGATTTGCTTTCAAATATGAATGCTGAAGATAAAACAGTTCCTTCTGCAATTGAAAGAGCAGTTCCTTCGATTGAAAAATTAGTTGAAGTTATTTATAGCAAAATGAAAAATGGAGGACGATTATTTTATATAGGAGCTGGAACAAGCGGAAGATTGGGGGTTCTAGATGCTTCTGAATGCCCACCAACTTATGGGGTTGATAATGATTTGGTAATTGGCTTAATTGCTGGTGGTGACATAGCTTTACGAAAAGCTGTTGAAAATGCCGAAGATGATACCACATTGGCATGGAAAGACTTGCAAAAGTTTAATATTAATAAAAAAGACGTTTTGATTGGGATAGCAGCATCAGGAACAACACCTTATGTTATTGGCGGTGTTAAAAGAGCAAGGCAAAATAAAATTATTACAGGATGCATTACATGTAATAAAAATTCTCCTTTATCCTTAGAGGTTGATTATCCTATTGAATTGATAGTTGGTCCTGAATTTGTTACTGGTAGCACCAGAATGAAAGCTGGTACAGCTCAAAAATTAGCATTGAATATGATTTCAACAACGGTTATGATAAAGTTAGGTAGAGTAAAAGGCAATAAAATGGTCGATATGCAACTTTCAAACAAAAAACTTGTAACAAGAGGTGTGAGAATGATAATGCACGAACTTAATGTTGATGAAAAAATAGCAAGTAAATTATTATTAGAACATAAAAGTGTTAGAAAGGCTATTGATGCATTTAATTTAATTAAAAATGAGTAAAATATTAGGTACATTTATTTTAGTATCGCTTTTTCTAGTGTCCTCTTTTAGTCGTCATGAGGCGAGTTTTATGACTACAAACAATAGGTCAAAATGGGTTGATAGTATTTATACTAATATGACCATCCAAGAAAAGGTAGGCCAGCTATTTATGGTTGCTGCATATTCCAATAGAGATAAAAATCATACCGATTCTATTCAAAACTTTATTGAAATCTATAACATAGGAGGTCTCATATTTTTTCAAGGAGGTCCAGTACGTCAAGCTAAACTTACAAACACCTATCAATCTACTGCTAAAGTACCTTTGTTGATTGGTATGGACGCAGAGTGGGGCATGAATATGCGGTTGGATAGTACCTCTAGATTTCCATACAATATGTCACTTGGTGCTATTAAAAATGATGATTTAATCAAGCAAATTGGAAACCAAATAGGGAAAGATTGTAAACGTATGGGCGTCCATTTAAACTTTGCACCCGTCGTTGATATTAATACCAACTCTAAAAACCCAATAATTGGCGTACGTTCATTTGGAGAGGGTAAATTGAATGTCACCAAAAAAGCAATTGCGTTTACAGAAGGTTTGCAAAGTCAAGGTGTGATGGCATGCGCAAAACATTTTCCAGGTCATGGAGATACCGATAAAGATTCCCATAAAACATTGCCAACAGTATCTTTTTCAAAAGAAAGAATTGATTCTGTTGAATTATACCCCTACAAGGAATTATTTAAAAAAGATATAGCAGGAGTCATGGTGGCACATTTAAATGTACCAAGTTTGGAACCTACTAAAGGGTTGCCTTCTTCGTTATCTTATAATATTGTTTCAAACATTTTAAAGAAACAACTTGCCTATAAAGGATTGATTTTTACAGATGCCTTAAACATGAAAGGAGCTGCAAATTATAAAGAACCTGGCGATATAGATTTAGCTGCATTTAAAGCCGGTAACGATGTGTTATTGTTTACAGAAGATGCACCAAAAGCTATTTTAAAAATCATCGAGGCGTATGATAATAAGGAAATAACAGAAGAGCGTTTATCTCATTCGGTAAAAAAAATACTTAGTGCTAAATACGATGTCAATTTAAATCAATTTAAACCAATAGATATCGTAAACTTAGTAAGCGATTTAAATGGTGAAATTAATATCGAATTAAATGAGGAAGCCTTTAGTGATGCAATTACTACAATAAAAAATGACGGCCATATATTACCAATTAAAGAAAGTGAAAAAGAAAAAATAGCTTATATAAAATTGGGGGAAGGCATATACGAGGCATTTATCTCTGAAATGAAATCGGGAGCTAGCGTTCAGGATCTTACAGGGCTCTCTATTAAGAAGTTATTAAAAGAGCTTAAAAAATATGATAAAGTAATCATTGGCTATCACCGTTTAAATTATAGGCTGACTAAAGAAATATCGGATACCGATAGAGCTGTAATTGAAACTATTTCAAAAAAAAATAAAGTCATTTTAGATGTGTTTGCAAGTCAGTATTGTTTAGAAAATATATCTTTTAAAAACATTGAAGGTATTATGGTTTCTTTTGAAAACTCAAATGAGGCACAAAAAATTTCCGCCCAAATTATCTTAGGTAAAAAAGAAACTATGGGAAAATTACCTACAACTATAAAAACAAGAATTTGATGAACAAAACATTTGAGCAGACAACTTTACTAATGAAACCCAAGCGTTGAAAATACATGTGCATTCCTAATAGAATCCTTTAAATAATATAGAGCCAACCACTAAAATGGTATCCATTCCAAAAAATTATAGTTAAAATAAAAAATTAAAACCATGTTAAAAAGTAAAATCGACAGAGCAACGAGTTTCGAAAAAAGGTTCGAAAATATAGGAACCATTGTTTTTGAAAATTCGGCAATGGCCTCAAAAGAAGTAGCTAATGAAATAGCAGCTCTTATCAAAGTAAAGCAATCACAAAAACAACCTTGCATATTAGGACTTGCCACAGGTTCTACTCCAAAAGGATTGTATGCCGAATTGGTACGATTACACAAAGAGGAAGGCTTGAGTTTTAAAAATGTGGTGTCATTTAATTTAGATGAATACTATCCCATGGAACCTGATTCGGTAAATAGTTATGTACGTTTTATGAACGAATTGCTATTTAAACAAGTGGATATATTGCCAGAAAATATCCATATTCCCGATGGTCAACTATCAAAGGAAGAAATCGCTGAATATTGCAATAAATACGAGGCTAAAATTGAAGCTTTGGGAGGTATAGATTTACAAGTACTAGGTATAGGTGGAAATGGACATATAGGGTTTAACGAATCAGGTTCTTTACAGAATTCAAAAACCCGATTGGTGGCTTTAGACCATATTACAAGAGTCGCGGCAAGTAAAGATTTTTCAGGATTGAGCAATACCCCAAGAACAGCCATTACCTTGGGTGTTAAAAAGATAATGGAAGCCAAACGTGTGATATTAATGGCTTGGGGAGAAGGCAAATCTAATATCATAAGAGAATCAGTTGAAGGTGAAGTGACAAATCAAGTACCAGCTTCTTTTTTACAAGAACATAACAATGCTGTTTTTGTAATAGATAAAGCTGCAGCTTCAAAACTAACAAGAATAAATACACCTTGGTTAGTAGAGAAAATAGCTTGGACCGATAAAATGGTAAGAAAGGCTGTATTAGGTCTGGCACTTCATTTAAAAAAGCCAATTTTAATGCTCACTGATGCTGATTACATTGAAAATGGGATGAGTGATTTATTGGCCGATTCAGGCCCAGCATATGACATCAATATTAATATTTTTAATAAAATACAGCATACAATAACAGGTTGGCCTGGAGGAAAACCAAATGCTGATGATAGTAGCAGACCCGAACGTGCTAAACCAGCAAAAAAACGAGTGATTATTTTCAGTCCGCATCCCGATGATGACATCATTAGCATGGGCGGAACTTTCAAAAGGCTATACGAACAAGGTCATGAAGTGCATGTAGCTTACCAAACTACAGGAGATATTGCTGTATCAGACGATGAAGCACTTCGATTTGCAAGTTTTGTTTGTGATTTTAACGATAAGTTCAGGATACAAAGCGCTGAAGCAGATAAAATTCATAGGAAGGCGATAAAGTTTCTTGAGAAAAAAAAGAACAGTGAAATAGATACTCCCGAAGTAAGAAATATTAAAGGCCTAATAAGAAAGGGAGAAGCAAGAGCAGCCAGTCATTTTATAGGATTGCCAGATGAACAGATTCACTTTATGGAACTTCCTTTTTATAATACTGGTACCATTGAAAAAAAACCTGTGGGAGAGGAAGATATCAAACTCATCATGAATCTTATAGAAAAAATTAAACCACATCAAATTTACGCTGCTGGTGATTTAGCAGATCCACATGATACTCATAAAGTTTGCTTGGATGCTATTTTTGAATCTGTTAAGCGTTTAAAATCCAAGACTTATATGAAAGAGTGCTGGGTTTGGCTTTATAGAGGCGCATGGCAAGAATGGGGAATTGACGAAATTGAAATGGCTGTGCCTATGAGCCCTGATCAAGTATTGGAAAAACGCCATGGAATCTTTAAACATCAATCACAAAAAGATGGAGTCGTTTTTCAGGGATCGGATAGTAGAGAGTTTTGGCAAAGAGCAGAAGACCGAAATAAAGAAACCGCCGATTTATATGACCAATTGGGACTATCACATTACGCAGCTATGGAAGCTTTTGTGAGGTGGATGTATTAAAAATTTATTTTGGGTTCTTTTATTTTGTAGAAGTCGGGATTTTCATGTAGGGTTTATTTCATTAATGTATTCGCCATTAAGATCAAATAACTCAAAGGTTTTTTTTAAAACAATTTATTTTAAGATTTTACTAAAGGAATATAAAAAAGAAACTGGTCTTTAATGACAATATAATATATTCAAAACCCTATTATAAATTGATTCAAATATGGACTAGATGTAGGCTAATATTAAAAACAAAAAACCTTAATAAATTGATTAACAAATATTAAGGTTTTAATTATGTGGAGAAGATGGGGCTCGAACCCACGACCTTTTGGCTGCCAGCCAAACGCTCTAGCCAACTGAGCTACATCCCCATGTTTTATTTCAATCCACCCAATACCAGGACAGGTATTGAACTTG
>JAHENA010000144.1 GCA_024643405.1 Flavobacteriales bacterium
TTCAGTTCTCCTTCAGATCTTACCAATATTATTTTCCAATCATTTTTTAAGGTAGATTCGACAAATAATGGTGTTCTAGTAACCGAAAAGTTAGTAATTTTTTTAAAATCATGTGATAAGAGTAAAATATTACATCCGCCAGTTCCACAAAAATAGGATGTTAAAAAATTTACAAATATTTCATTATTACCATCATTATTAAGATCGATTTGATACAGTTGGAATTTTCTTTGTTCTATTGGAATATATTGCAATTCATCACCCTTTAAGTATTCACTTGTGATAAATGTTTTTATTTTTTCAGCTAATTCATGATTTACCGATTGAGGAGCATAATCTCCGTCTTCACTTTCAGGAATCTCAGTTTCTATTGGAGTAAGCTCAGATTCAGGTACTTCGCTTGAAATTTCAGATTCAGATTTTGTGTTTTGTTTACAACCTAAAACAATAAAAGCAAACAAAATAATGAATAAAGTAAGATGTTTCATTTTATATAAATTTGATTTAAAAATTAAACCTAATTGTGACAACTACAATTAATAAACAAAATTAATTAATTAATTTAACACTTGTATACTTTACTTTTCAATAGATATAACAATTTGGTTTTAAATCCTTAAATTTGTTAGGACATGAATAGAATACTATGAAAAACTTGATCCTAATTCTATTACTTACTCTTTTTATCATCCCTTATAATGTGCTTTATGCCCAACTTACTATTGGAGAAACTACTGCATTATTTTCAACCCAAGACCCACTTACTATCAAATTAATAATGTCTATTAAAGATGTTAAGAAAAACACCAATGACAGTACTTTTATTGAATCCATTCTTTATTATAAAAACAATACAGTAGCCTATGATTCACTAAAAATTGATATTAGGGCAAGAGGCAATAACCGACGTGAAAACTGTTATTACGCACCTTTGAAGCTAAAATTGAATAAATCGGTTACTAAAGAAACGATTTTTGAAGGCAACAAAAAGTTAAAGCTTGTATTGCCCTGCTTAATTGAATCTAATAATGATGATTATGTGATTAAAGAATATATGGCATATAAACTTTATGAAATCGTCACACCTATTCATTATAAAACACGTTTGGTAAATATTGAATTTTTAGAAGAAAAAGGAAAACGTACCAAAACCAATGATCTTAAGGGAATTTTAATAGAAGATATCGATAATGTTGCTGATCGGCTAAATGGAAAAGAAATTAATAGGCGTATCATGGCTTTACAGCAAGATGATTTGGCTTCCATTAGAAATTCTTTTTTTCAATATATGATTGCCAATACAGATTTTTCAACTACTTATAATCACAATGGAAAGCTGTTGTTTGTCGACAAAAAAATAGTCCCTCTTCCATATGACTTTGACATGTCGGGTCTGGTTGATGCCTCGTATGCTGTAGTTTCTAATATTCAAAATATTACATTAGATATCACAGATGTTAAAGAACGTGTGTATAAGGGATATAAACGCGACGAATTAGTTTTTCATCAAGTAAGAAAAGAATTTTTGGACAACAAACCCAAAATGTTTGAAGCCATTGATAATTTGGAGCAATATTTTCAGGATAATAATCAGTATATAAGAGCAAAACGATTTATATCAGATTTTTTTGAGATTTTAGAAGATGATAATTCATTTAAAAGGAAGATTTTAGATAAAGCTAGAGACGACTAATCTTATATGCCTTTAAACCTCACACATTCTGAACTTAAAGATTTTTTAGACAGCAAAGTTGAACAATACAATAATCCAAAATTCATTGAGAGCGATCCCATACTAATCCCGCATCAGTTTAGTAAAAAAGAAGATATTGAAATTGCTGGTTTTTTAACGGCAACCATTGCCTGGGGAAATCGTAAAAGCATCATCACTAATGCCAAACGGATGATGCATTTGCTTGATAATTCCCCTTATGAATTTGTCATCAATCATCAAGATAGAGATTTAAAAGCTTTGTTACCTTTTGTTCACAGAACGTTTAATGGTTTAGATTTTATTCAATTTATTGAAAGCTTAAAACATATTTATAATCATCATAATGGTTTGGAAGCTGTATTTTCAAAATATGCAGAACGAGATTCCCTACAAAAATCAATCAGCAAATTTAAGTCCCATTTTTTTGAAGTGGAGCATTTGCCGAGAACACAAAAGCATGTTAGCGATCCATTAAACAATTCGGCAGCTAAGCGGATTAATATGTTTTTAAGATGGATGGTTAGAAAAGATATTAATGGGGTAGACTTTGGTATTTGGAAAAGCCTCTCTCCTAGCCAACTTTCTTGTCCTTTAGATGTGCATTCTGGAAATGTAGCCAGAAAACTAGGATTGTTAAAACGAAAACAAAATGATTCTAAAGCTCTGTTGGAGTTAGATAATTCATTGAGGAAATTAGACAAAAATGATCCTGTTAAATACGATTTTGCCTTATTTAGTTTGGGCGTTTTTGAAAGGTTTTAACATGTTAATTAAAAAGCATTGACTATATTTAAAACCTTAATCAACATTATTAATTCAATGAAAAAAACGATCTTATTACTTTTCTGCCTAGCATTTCTTTCTTTAACTGCTCAAAACCTAAAACTTCCTGTTGATACTACAGTTGTTACCAAACACAATACCACAGTAAAAGGCGTCAGTTTCCCTTATACAGCCACTACTGGAACCCAACCTGTTTGGAATGAAAAAGGCGAACCCATTGCCAGCTTGTTCTATACTTATTATACCAGAGATGATATTAAGGATAGAGCTAACAGGCCTTTGATTATATCATTTAATGGAGGACCAGGATCAGCTTCTGTTTGGATGCATGTTGCTTACACAGGTCCACGAATTTTAAATATCGATGACGAAGGTTACCCAGTACAACCTTATGGTTTTAAAAGTAATCCCTACTCCATTATTGATGTTGCAGACATCGTTTTTGTAAATCCGGTTAATACAGGATATTCCAGAATGGTTCCTGATAAAGAAGGAAAAATGCCAGAAAAGAGTCTGTTTTTTGGAATCAATGCCGATATTAAATATTTAGCAGGATGGATCAACACCTTTGTTTCAAGAAATAACCGTTGGGAATCTCCAAAATATATTATTGGAGAAAGCTATGGAGGTACGCGTGTCATGGGATTATCAAACGAATTGCAAAGTACTCAATGGATGTATCTCAATGGTGTAATCATGGTTTCTCCAGCTGATTATAATGTTTATAGTACAGGACAACCTGAATATTCTGCACTTGACTTACCCTATAAAGCTGCTGCTGCTTGGTATCACAAAATGCTGCCTAATGCTTTACAAAGTAAAGACTTAACCGATATGTTGCCAGAAGTTGAAGATTATGCTATTAATACATTAATGCCTGCATTGGCAAAAGGAGGTTTTATTTCGGATGCTGAACGTAATAGTGTTGCAGAAAAAATGGCATACTATACTGGCTTAAGTAAAAAAGTAATTTTACAACATAATTTAGATGTTCCCAATCAATTTTTCTGGAAAGAATTATTGCGTGATAAAACCGGGCAAACTATTGGACGTTTAGATTCACGTTATTTAGGAATTGATAAAATTGAAGCAGGAGATAGTTCTGATTACAATCCGGAAATTACTTCCTGGTTACATTCATTTACGCCTGCAATTAATGATTATATCAAAAAGGAATTAAAATTTGTAACAGATATTAAATACAATATGTTTGGTCCTGTTCGCCCTTGGGATAATGAGAACAATACAGTTCGCGATGACTTGAGAAAAGCTATGGCCACAAATCCTTATTTAAAAGTATTAAATCAATCTGGATATTATGATGGAGCATGCACTTATTTTACAGCAAAATACACCCAATCTCAAATTGATCCAAGTGGCAAAATGAAAGACCGTTTTAGCTTTAAAGGTTATAGAAGTGGACACATGATGTACTTAAGACATGAAGATCTTATACAGGCCAATGAAGATTTAAGAGAGTTTATTAAGAACTCCTCTGCCAATGGAAAAGCTGCCAAATATTGAAAAAGTTATTTTTGAAATTTATGGGTTATAAACTCTTTTTGGTACTTTTTATAACCTTTAACTTTATGATTTTTAGTTGTGAGTCAAAACCAACTGAAGTCATTTCAAATATTTTAATTCCAACTTCAGGTAAAAGTTCTGAACCTAATTTACATAAAGCTGAAGATGGCACTATTTATTTAAGTTGGATTGAAATTTTAGCAGATCAAAGTAGTGTTTTAAAGTTTTCAACCTTAAAGGAAGATAACACTTGGTCTGAAGCTAAAACAATAGGCCAAGGAAACAATTGGTTTGTGAATTGGGCAGATTTTCCTTCAATTACAAGTTTTGGTAATAGTAATTTGGCAGCGCATTATTTAGAAAAAAGTGCTAACGGTACTTATACTTACGACGTAAAAATGACATTTTCCAATGATAATGGAACTACCTGGAATACCTCTTTTAAACCGCATACAGATAACACAAATTCTGAACATGGTTTTGTGAGTAAACTCGCCTTAAATGATGATACTTTACTATCGGTTTGGTTAGATGGCAGAAAATATGCTTATGCTGAGGAAAATGATTCTA
>JAHENA010000145.1 GCA_024643405.1 Flavobacteriales bacterium
CATATAATTTAATATGTGGAATTATGAAACAAATAGCAAAAATTTCAGGAATCGCTTATCTAATGATTTTTATAGCTGGTTTTTATGCCAACTTTGCAGTACTTGAAAGTCTTATAATTAGTAACAACCCATCAATTACAACCACAAACTTTATTAATAATCATTCCGAATTGGGCAACGGATTACTCGGCTTTGCTCTTATGTTGGCTTTTGATGTAGTATTGGTTTGGTCACTTTTCGGACTAACAAAATCAATAAGTAAAAATCTATCTTATCTAACCTCTTTTTTTAGATTATTACACGTGCTGTTTTTTGGTGTTGCACTGATTAAACTATTACAAGTTTACCAACTTACAAATAGAGCAACTAGCTCTGTAGGATTGCAACAAAAGGTGGAGGCGTTATTGATAGGTTTTGATACACTCTGGACTGTAGGCTTGTTATTTTTTGGAGTCCATTTAATTGTTCTTGGGTATCTGGCTTTAAAATCAACATATATCCCAAAAGCATTAGGAGTGCTCTTGATATTAGCGGCAATAGGTTATGGTATAGATGGTGTGGCAAAATCATTAATGTCAAATTATTTAGATTATAAAAGCACTTTCGAAGTCATAGTGATTATGCCTTCAGTCATTGGTGAGTTCTCATTTACCCTTTGGCTTCTGATTAAAGGGTTTAAGAAAAAGCCTTTTAAAATTCAAACGATATAAATTTTGTTACAGTTTTAGAGGATTGTAAGTCATAAAAAAGACGGGCAAAGCTTTAAAGTGGTTTCTTAAGGTATCTTAAGATTTAATAGAAATTCAAAAACTAATTTTACCATAAATCAAAAAAAATACATATAGTAATGCTATTAATTACAAGAATACTAAAATTCGTTTTAAGTTTTTTAAATGCAGATTTTGGATTGTACAACATTTATAAAATCAAATTGACATTACTACTGTTTGGTTTTATAGCCAGTGTTTATGCGCAAGTAAATGATACCATTTCGATTGAAAACGTAAACATCATACCAATGGATAAGGAAATTATTTTCAATAACCAGAATGTAGTAATTGCAGGTGGTAAAATAATATCTATTGAACCCTATAAAAGAGAGGCGATTCATGGGTCGCATCAAGTGATTGACGGTACAGGAAAGTACTTGATACCTGGGTTTAGCGAAATGCATTATCACTGGCGAAATAAACAAGGTGGTATTGAAAGGGATTTCAAACTCTTGGTAGCCAATGGAGTAACGACGGTTAGAAACATGGCGGAATATGATTGGCAAGATCATATGAGTATTAAAGACAGTATTCAAAAAGGTAAAAAGTTTGGGCCCAATTACTATTCTGCTGGACCATATTTAAATTCAAATAATTTAAAAACTGTAGAAGATGCCATAAAAGTTGTTAAGCTACATAGTGTTAAAGGTTACGATTTTATAAAATTAGTCGATAATTTAAATAGGGAAGTTTATTTGAAAGTATTGCAAGAAGCTGAAAAATACCACATTCCAGTGATTGGTCATGCACAACGAGAAATGCCCTTAGAAATGTCACTTCGTATGAAATCCATAGAACATGTGGAAGAGTTTGTGTATGTTTTTAACGAAGAACAAAGAAATGACCCTATGTTTTTAAAACAGGCTATTGAGCAAATAAAAATAGCGGGAACAGTTGTGGTCCCTACACTTGTTGTATTTGATTTTATAATAACGTGTTTAGATGACCATGCCTTTTTTAAACTAAAACAATATAAGAATGCTCAATACATGCTACCGAGCGATTTTAAGTATTGGTATTCTAATGAAAATCCCTATCGCAGGAATTTAAAAGGAAAGGTTACTAATGGGATGGATGCTTTGCCACGTTTAGAAGGGTATTTTGAGTGGATGAAATCGTTTACAAAAATGCTATCAGATGCAGATATTCCTTTGATGACAGGAAGTGACACGTTTGGGTTTGTGGTGCCTGGTTTTTCATTACATGAAGAATTTCATTTTTTGAATGAATGTGGTTTAACACCTTTTGAAATTTTAAAAGCAACTACCATAACACCTGCCAGATATTTAAACACTATCGCCACTGAAGGCACTGTCTCCGTTGGTAAAAATGCCAATTTAGTTCTGTTGAATAATAACCCTCTAGATGATATTAAAAACACGCAAACCATTGAAGGAGTTGTTCTAAAAGGAAGATGGCTCGATAGAAATAAGCTAGACAGTCTATTAAAAGAAACAAAAACACTAAATCATTAATAAATAAAAAGAACAAATCATGCCACATTTTGTAATAGACTGTTCAGAACAGGTTATCAAATTAAAATCACCTCAAGAAATCATTCAGAAAGTTTATGATACAGCAAAGTCAACTGGGTTATTTCTTCCGGAAGAAATAAAAGTAAGAATCAATCATTTTCAATATTACACGACTGGAAACACAAACGAAAACTTCATCCATATTTTTGGAAATATCATGGAAGGAAGAACTACTGAACAAAAGGCTAATTTATCTAGACAAATTGTTTCAGAACTTAAAGCCATGTTTCCAGAAGTGCCTATTATTTCGATAAATATTCGGGATTTTGAAAAAGCAACATACTGTAACAAAGAAATGGTTTAAATATAAATGGAATGCACATCAGAAGAATTTTAATTACGGGATTATGTTTTTTGGCAGCTAGCTTTGTCTTTGCTCAAAATGACTTAACAGATAATGTTGTAGGCAAAAACCATGTTATCAATTCAGAAGTTTTAAAGGAGAACCGACAGATACAAATTTATCTTCCACCAAATTATGAAGATTCAAAAGAAAATTACCCAGTGCTTTATGTTTTAGATGGTCAACGGTTTTTTTTGTATGCTGTTAGTTTAAGTCAGTCTTTCAAACAGTTTCAATTAACGCCAGACTTTATTGTTGTTGGAATTAACACTGAATACCCAAAACGATTTCAATATTTGGGCGAAGGCAAAGAAGCATTTATCGAGTTTTTAAAAACAGAGTTAACACCTTATATCGATGCTAATTTTAGAACAAACCAAGAACGCTTGCTTTTTGGGTGGGAATATGGTGGAAGCTTCGTTTTTAACACCATGCTTTCAAACCCAACATTATTTGATGCGTATATCATGGCAAGTGCATACCCAATTATGGATAAAATTGAAGAATTAAACAGTGTTTCTGAACTCAATACAAACCTATTTTTTTCTGTAAGCCCAGATGAATATGAAGTAAAACATAGTGCAGAACAGTTAAATACATTACTAACAACAAAAAATGTTGGAGGTTTAGAATGGTCATATCTAAAGCTTGATATAGAAAAGCATCGTTCTACAGCTTATCCAACCTTATATCACGGACTTCGAAATTATTTTAAATATTACCAAGAATTTGAAGTAGATAACCTTGAAAAGTTCATTAATGCTGGTGGTATGAAGTATGCAAATAACTATGCAAAAGAACGTGTCGAGAGACATGGGTTTTCTCCAGAACTCTCTTTGTGGTCTAAATATACCATAATGAGAAGTACTATGAGAGCAAACGATTTTTACCACTTTGAAACACTTCTAAATGCATTAAACAAAACAGAGTTCATTAATGAGTTGGTGAATGGTAACATGGAGTATGTGGTTTCTAACTTTGCTGCTTTTTATGAAAAAAATAATCGTATTAAAGAGGCGATTGAGTTGTATAATGTTTTGTTGAAAAAGTATCCAGATTCAGAAAAATTGATGAATAGAAAAAAGAATAGCATTAAAGCTATAAAAGAAATCAAAAAATAAAAAAAAATGAAAAAATTAATAACCATAATCATTATTTTTTTTCTGTGGAATCAGAATATAGTTGCCCAGAAAATTGACAGTAGTAATCAAAATTCGCGAGAGATTGACTTAATCATACAAGCAGATGATGTTAAAATTGGTGGAACCCTAACTATTCCAAGAAATCTGAAAACATCATCTTTAGTTATAATGAGCTCCGGAAGTGGTGACCAAGATAGAGACGAAACATTGGAGGGCTTTAAAATTTTTAAAGTTATAGCCGACCATCTGGCTTCAAAAGGAATTGCCTCTTTCCGTTATGATGACAGAGGTGTTGGTGCAAGTACAGGTGATTTTGTTAATAGCACCATCGAAGACCATTCAAGGGATTTAGAGAATATTATGGACTATTTTAAATCCGCAAAAGAGCATCGTTTCAATGATTTTATATTATTTGGGCACAGCCAAGGCGGCATTCTTGCCGGTAAAGTTGCTGTTGGAAATAAGTCTGTCATAAAAGTGGTTTTAATGAGTGCCCCGGCAGTACCCTTAATAGAAGTTGTTTCGTATCAAGTTAGACAGGAATATGAGCATTCTAAAATTTCTAAAGCACTAATTGAAGCAGATGTGTCTGCTCACAATAAACTCATGAGAGCCATCGAAGATGATAAGGCTATTGATGAAGCATACCAATTATTCAGACAAACAACCGAAACTATTTTGTATAAAATGAGTTCGGTACATGATGTAGATTCGGTAAAAATAAAACAACAGGCTATTGCAAAAGCTGATGAATTTAAAATAATATATGCCTTGCCTTCA
>JAHENA010000064.1 GCA_024643405.1 Flavobacteriales bacterium
AATTCTTGTGCGATATACGGAAAATCATAATCGTAGCAAATTGCTCCGCCAATTCTACTTTCAGATATCTGAACTGTCTGAAAAGGTTCTGTTCCTTGAATGGCAGGTTCCCCAGGAACAGGTTGATGTTTTAGATACGAATATACGATTTCTCCTTTTCCGTTGATAAATACAAACTTATTCTCATATCTTAAAGGATTTTCAGACACAGGGATTACATAAGATGCAACGATTGAAATGTTTTTCTCTTTTGCAGTTGCCTTTATTGAGTTTTGGATATCTTTTTCATTACTTGGCAGTGTGAAAAATGAAGCCTCATTCCAAACTACTATTTTAGCGCCGAAATCACCAGCTTTTTTCGTTTTTTTGAGTAAATCAGATATTACTTTATCGTTGCTTTCTTTTGTTGGTAGAGGCAAACCGCTAACTGTTGAATTTGTTCCTACTGTTGCAACAGGTATTGTTTTAACTCCTTTTGATTTTTCTATGTCAATACGCAGTGAGCCAAAAATAATTACAATAATTAGAATTGAAAGAGGTATATACAATGATAACAAATTTGCTTTTTCCCTTGTAATTAATTGAGCAATTGAAACATTTACCCAATAAATTAGGAAACTTAATCCTGCCATTCCAAATACAGAAACAAGCTGTATAATATTTATACTATTCGATTGTGAATATGCCATAACTCCCCAACTTGCAAAAGGTGTAAAGGTATATTGTACCCATTCCATTATTATCAGGATTGTCGGAAATAGCAATATTGACCATTTATGATTTTTAAATTTATCCCAAATCAAATAAGCTGGTAAATGGAACAGACTTATTGGAATAGAAAAAAGGAAAATCATTAAAAATGGTATTGGTGGTGTAACAATTTTCAGAACGACAATTGACCACGCAATAATTAAAGCAATAATAAAAAGCAATCTTGATTTCCAACCTTTTGTAATATTTAGATATAACAAAAATGGAACGATAGAAAACCACGCAAAGAAGTCAACACCGAATGACATATGTGTCATTGAAACAGTTGCTATTCCAATCAGTAAAAACCAAAATGGTTTCAAATTTTTAATAGATAAATTCATTTCTTTCATTTTTAATCGTTTAAATTCTTTACAAAATTAGAGCGATTAAAAATGTTCTCCATTAACATTTGATAAAAAGCAATTAACTCATCAAATCTTTACGAAGTCTGCTTAAAGAAATGTTTGTAATTCCCAAATAAGAGGCAATGTCGGTGTGTGGAATAAGGTTTTCTAGAAGTCGATATTTCTTTCTGAATTCTATTAATCTTTCTTTTGCTGTTAAAGAAGCAAGTCCGATTTCTTTTTCAACTTTTGAGATAAGTTCATTTTGAAGAACAGTATTTCCAAAATGTCGGATTTCTATATTTTCAATCATTAAACTCTCAAATTCTTTGGCATTCATTGACACCAATTCTATATTAGTTAATGCTTGGAAATTTAGATTAGAAGTGTTTTTTGAAGTTCTGATAGATTGAGGTGATAAAATATTGTTTTCAGTGAATAGTGATATAGTAATTTCTTCACCATCTGGACTTATTAAATAGCTTTTGCAAACTCCACTTAGGATAAAATATTCCTTTTCATTTCGTTTGTTTCTTTGAATAAATGTTTCTCCTTTTTCGAAAGTTTCAAATTTTAGCAAACTTTCTATTTCCTGAAATGATTTTTCAGATATTGGAAAAATTCCGTCTATTATATTTTTTACTTTCTTATTCACGATATTTATTTTTTTAAGCTTGCAGGTAACAATTGGATATAGACAATTGTCTATATCTGCATTATATGTACTAAGATAATAAAAAGTGTATCAATAAATACTTACAAGAAAGAATGGGTGTTAAGGTGTAATAATTTTTATTTTAAAAAATAAAAATTGTCTGAAATATAAAAATTCATGTTTCATTATTGTGTCACTACATTTATTTTGTTTAAATTAATGTAGTCTTTTAAATTGTGAGTTATGAAGGTAAGATCATCACATGAAAATTGGGTGATTCATGTATAATTAATATCCGTTTTTATATGTTTTAAAGGCTTTCTAATTCACTTTCTACCCAAGCTTCTACAGATCCTTCATTTTCTATTTCCATTTCAATTAACCAAGCTTTAAACTGTTCAACTTGGTTATGCCCTACTAAGTACTCTAATAATAATTCTTTCATGATTTCTAAATTTTAGCATTAATACTCTTCTTTTGTGGTTTATAATTTCATTATGGCTTAATTAAACCTTTAGATGTTTTTATTTTTTGAATCATCATTGAAGCTTTGTTTGTAAAAATAGATGCTAGCACCTATTATCAGCAATGAAGAAGCCAAAACCAAGTAAAACAATTGGTTATTCTTTTTTGTCAATGCTTCATTTTGAGCTATTGTTTCCGTTAACTCAAAAGATTTATCAACTATCTGAATTTCTCTAAAATCTATCATAGTTTTATAATTTGGTATGTCTCTGTATTTTGGATGTTTCTGAGGGCATAATCGTAATAGGATGGAAGTTTTCCTGACGAGGTAATGGTTTGATGATTATATGCTGTAAAATCAACTCCTTTGCCTTCAAGATAATGGATATTATATAATTTTTTTGGATCAATCGCATAAAGTGCTTTTAATATAACGTGACTTTGACGACATGGTTTGTCAATAAAAGCTCTTTCCTGATTCAATTTGCTTGCTTTCATATTATTAAACTTAATTCTATTTGCTGGTGAAGCAAATTTTTGAGTAATCTTCGTCGGAATAAACTTCTCTTTAGTAAGCGGGTCTGTTTTGTATTCGATGTCCATGTTATAAGCTAATTTTATTGTTATTTAAGATATCATCTATGGCTTTAACCTCATATAGGTAAACGTCTCCTAATCTTGTGTAAGGAAGGACTCCTGTTTCTCTGTATTTGATAATGGTATTTGACGAAATACCAAATAGATTTTTTAAATCTACATTCCTGTAATATTTCTTTGATTTTGGATTTAAAGGATTTCTTGTAATGACAGAATCAATGTAATCTAGTTTAATCAAAATCGGCTCAAGCAAGTTTTTGATTGCATTAACCGATGGGATTATTATTTCTTGTTCGCTATTAGTCATGTTTTTAATATTTTAATTTTTATAGGTACAAAGGAATAAAGTCAGATTTGAAATCACCAGTATTTACGGCGAATTCCGAGCGAAATTAATCTTTCATATTAGTTTTTCTGGTTTGAAGTATTAATATTAGTTTATCGATAAACGCTTTATGCTGCTTTACTGCAGCACTTCCAACACAAGTTGCTTCTGAGTATTCCCGATTAAAAGTCTTTATGGCGATTCTTTCTTTTCTAAAATTGAGAAAAGTAAAGTTTTGTTCAACAAACCTTTTCATTTTAGTATTGTTTTTTGCATAATTTAATTCGTCAAACATGATTATATCTTCATTTATTAAAATACTAAACAAATGTGCAACACTTATTTTATCAAGATTAAAATTACAAACCATGTTATTTTTTTGTTGAGGTTTTAATGAGTGAAAATCTTCAAAGTCATAGTTTTTGAAATCTGTAAACTCCACATTCATGAATATTGAGTTGATGTAATCATCAAGATTTGTTATAGCATCTCTATAAAGCATAATTGTATATAACAGTAGTCCTTTTTCAAAATCCAATATGTTCTTATAGCCATTTAGTTTTTTTTCGTGAAACGTTAAAAAACTAAAAAATTCAATCTCTGATGCATCAGGTTCTAATTGATTATTTAAATACCTTTCGTATTTACTTTGGTTTGAATGCGGTTCTTGTTGATGGATATTAGTGTAAGCTATTTTAATCGAATAATTTTCAAAAAAATCAGGTGAATTAGATTTATTTTTATCTAAACTATCAATTCTATTTTCTAAGTTATCTAGGAGATTTTGAAGATATTCCTTATGGTTTAGGCCATTTTTTAATTGTTGACACAATAGACTTTTAACAAGGTCTGATTGCTCATGAAAATAGGATTCCGAGTAAGTGTTAGCCCATTTATTATTTAATAAATAGGTTTGATAGGTTTCGCAGAATTGTACTTTGAATTTTGATAGTTCAAAAACTGCTCGGTTTGTTTGAGAGGCGTAATTCATAGTTTAATAATTTGAATACCCCCAAATTTAACGTGCGTTTTTCACAAAACATCATGTTTTATCTACAGCAATTGCAATTTTCGCCGGTTTTTGCAGATAATCTTTTTAGGGTTATTTATATTTGGTTTTTAACTTATTCATATCATCAATTACGCTAGAATCTAAAACTTTTGCATAATGTTGCGTTTGCTTAATATTTGAGTGTCCCATCATGGCGGATACGTTTTCTATTTTTATACCATTTCCAAGTGTTATGGTAGTTGCAAATGTATGTCTGGCCACATACCATGTTAAATTCTTATGGATTCCACAGAAGTCTGCTATTTCCTTTAAATACGCATTCATTTTTTGATTAGATATTTTTGGAATTAACCCTTCTTGTAAATGGCTATATTTATCGATAATTCTATTAACAACTGGTAATACAGGAACGTTTGCTCTTATGCCAGTTTTAATTCTATCTGCTATTATCCAAAGGTCTCCACTATTGTTTTTAATTAAGTTAGCTGCGGTTAAGTGTTCTGCATCAATAGGTGCGTATCCAGTATAACAACTAAAAAGAAAAATATCTTTTACCTTTTCTAATCTTTCAACATCAAATGATTTTGCTTCAATTTTATTTAATTCATCTTGGGTAAGATATACAGCGTCTTTTATTTTTAATTTTCCTTCATATTTTGAAAATGGATTGTTGGATATTAGGTCTAACTTCAATCCAAAATTGCCTACAGTTTGAAAGCTTTTAAAATATTTTACAACTGAATTATTTTGAATCCCGATTTTTCCTTTAAACGTACTTTCATATTTTAAAAACGACTCAAGATTGTAAATGAATGCACCAGTAATATTTTCAACTTGTATGTTATCAATTTTATATTTTTCCCTGAGAAAGAGTTTAACTAAATCTTTTGCTCTCCTATACTTTTGTAAAGAAGCTGGCGAACGTTCACCATATTTGACCTTCCTTTCAAAATCCGAATTATGTAAATCAAAAACCTCCATAACACCAATTTTGGTTTTAACTTTTACCTTCTTTTTACCAAGAATATCACTCTTTATGTCGTTAAGGTTAATAATAGAATTGTTTTTAAGTAATAAATTGAATTTAGTTTCAAATAGCATGCTTAAAGCGTCTAGTGTAGCTTTTATAACTTTTTCTTTTTGAATTTTTAATGATCCTCTAAGATTACTTGTGAATTGCCACCTGTCTTTTGTAATATACTTACCAGTACTCATGGTAATACTTTTCCCTTGGTATGAGATTTTGGCATATATTGGGCATTCATCCTTTGCATTTGATTTCTCTGATTTAATAAAATAAATAATTTTAAGCATGTCGTTGATTTTAAATTAGTACTAATTGATTTAAAAACATTTTGATAGCCTAATGATATCGGCGAATTCGCAGCGAATTCTTAAAAAGTAGTTACCCTAAGATTGGAATCGAACCTAAAACGCAATAGGGTAACCTATAGGGTAACTGTTCTATGCACTTTTAAGTGTTTTTTAAAAATGGTCAAAAACTAAAAAACCCTCTAAACACCGAGGTTTAAAGGGTTTTTTGAAATTATATGTTTCTTTTGAAACAAGCTTCCAGCGGAGAAAGAGGGATTCGAACCCCCGGAGGTGTGACCCTCAACAGTTTTCAAGACTGCCGCATTCGACCACTCTGCCATTTCTCCGATTGCGGTTGCAAATATAGAAACCTTTTTTGTATCTAAAAAACCTTTTTTCTTTTTTTTATTTTCTTATTTTTTATTCATTTTTTGACTGTATTTTTGCGGTATGGAACATTGGTATTACTACGTGCTTCTTGTTATTGTAGGCATTATAGTCGGAATTATTAATACAATGAGTGGTGGTGGGTCATTACTTACATTACCTGTTTTAATTTTTGTAGGATTACCATCAAATGTTGCTAATGGTACTAATAGAATAGCTATTTTTATTCAATCTATTTTTAATATTGCTGGCTATCATAGTAAGAAGGCTATTGATAAGTCAGTTTTTCCAGT
This sequence comes from Flavobacteriales bacterium, assembly GCA_024643405.1. Taxonomy (GTDB): domain Bacteria; phylum Bacteroidota; class Bacteroidia; order Flavobacteriales; family Flavobacteriaceae; genus Yeosuana. Next base: position 6,146 of record JAHENA010000064.1, read on the forward strand.
TTATTTGTCTATTTCAGCGACTATTGGAGCCATCATTGGAGCTAAACTTGCTATTGACATAAAAGGGGAATTATTTAATAAAATTTTAGCAGTAGTTATGATGACTATCGTTGCGTTTATGGTCTTTAGGCCGAAGCAAAATTTTAATGATTTAGCAGATAGAATAACAGGGAAGTACTTAAAATATAGTGTCATTGCTTTTTTCTTTATTGGGATTTATGGTGGTTTTATTCAGGCAGGTACGGGCATATTTATTTTGTTGGCCTTATCGTCTATAAATCATTTAACATTGATTAAATCAAATGTGATTAAAATATTGGTCATGTTTGTTTACACAAGTGCGGCATTGTTAATGTTTGGATTCAATTTAAAACTTGATTGGGTTGCTGGATTAACTTTAGCATCTGGTCAGGCAGTAGGTGGATGGTTTACCAGCAGATGGTCTGTGAATAAAGGAGATCACATAGTAAAAGTATTTTTGATTATAATGGTTTCAGGAATGGCAATTAAATTATGGTTTTTTTAAAAAAATAATAAATGAGTAAAATTATTGAACGTTTAAGTTGGCGTTATGCTACCAAAAAATTTGACACGAATAAAAAATTATCAGAAGATAAGATTAAAACTTTAAAAGAAGCTTTTAATTTAACGGCAACTTCATATGGATTGCAAACAATAAGTATGCTTGTAATTTCAAATGAAGCCTTGAAAAAATCTCTCATTGAACATGCTTATAATCAAAGACAGGTTTTTGAAGCTTCTCACTTACTGGTTATTTGTATTCAGAATGATATAAAGGATAAAGATGTGACTGACTTTTTTGATAATATAAAGGCTATACGTAATACACCAGATACTATTCTTGACCCATTTAAAAACAACCTTTTAAAGAGTATGCGTGATAAATCTGTTGAAGAGCGTCAACAGTGGTCAATGAATCAAGCTTATATAGCTTTGGGTAATTTAATGACGGTTTGTGCGGTTGAAGGTATAGATTCTTGTCCTATGGAAGGTTTTAATACTGAAAAATATGATGAAATTTTAAATTTGAAAGACATGGGACTGAAATCTTTATTACTTTTACCAGTAGGTTATAGAGCAGAAGATGACATGTTTGCCTCTTTTAAAAAAGTTAGAAAAGATATAAATAAAACTATAATAGAATTAAATTAAAAACTTATGCCAGGATTTGAATTATTTGGTGAATTAGAACGTAAGGAAGTAACAGATGTGTTGGATAATGGCGTATTGATGCGCTATGGTTTTGATGGTATGCGAAAAGGCCATTGGAAAGCAAAGGAATTAGAAATAGAGCTTCAAAAGTATTTTAAGGTGAATCATGCACAATTACTAAGTAGTGGTACTGCGGCTGTTTCTATGTCTCTAGCAGTGGCTGGTGTTGGAGCAGGAGATGAAGTGATTATGCCCTGTTTTACGTTTGTAGCTAGTTTTGAAGCTATTATGATGTTAGGGGCCATTCCGGTTTTAGTTGATATTGATGACACTTTAACCTTAGATATTGACGCTGTTAAAAATGCAATTACGCCAAAAACTAAAGCTATTATGCCAGTGCATATGTGCGGCAGCATGGCTAATTTAGAAGCCCTAAAAACGATTTGTGATAAACATAATTTAGCCCTCATCGAAGATGCTTGTCAGGCCATTGGAGGAACTTATCAAGGAAAGCCATTAGGCAGCTATGGTGATGTAGGAAGTTTTTCATTTGATTATGTAAAAACAATTACTTGTGGTGAAGGTGGTGCGATTATTACGAATAATCCTAAATATGCCCAATTTGCTGACCATTATTCTGATCACGGACATGATCATATGGGTAATGACAGAGGTGCAGAAACGCATCCGTTTTTAGGTTATAACTTTAGAATTTCAGAGTTAAACGCTGCAGTAGGATTGGCTCAAATAAAGCGATTAAAAGATTTTATTGCCATTCAAAAAAAGAATTACACCATTATAAGAGATGCCTTATCAGTAATTCCTGAAATTACCTTTAGAACAGTTCCAAAAGGCGGCGAAGAAAACTATTCATTTTTAAGTTTTTATTTGCCTGATTTAGAATTAACTAGAAAAGTTTCCAGAGAATTTAAAAGTAATGGCGTAGACGGATGTTTCCATTATTTTGATAATAATTGGCATTACATTAGAAAATGGGACCATTTAAAAGAGTTAAAATCCTTATACCCAATTTCTCAAGAAGTTATTGAAGGTTTGGAATATCTTAAAACAAAATCCTTTGAGAAATCGGATCATTTTGTTGGTAGAAATCTCTCTTGTTTAATAAAATTGTCATGGACAGAAAAAGAGGTTCAAGATAGAGCGCAAAAAATGGTAGAAATCATAAAATCAGTATTGCGTTGATTTTAAGTTAATTATGATTGTTATTATGTGTAGATTAAATTAATAATTAATCTTGTATGGTTTTTGTTGGGGTGTTTAATTGGAGTATTTAAAATTTTATAAATATTTTCGAAAATTAAACGTTAACGATGAAACAGATCTACTTTAATTTATTTTTAATTTTATTTTTTAATTCTCAAGTTTCTTTTGGACAACAAATGCCAATAGATTTCTCTGATGCTGCCGAGAATTTTAGCGTATGGGGTGGTAGCGGATTTTCTACGAGAACATCACCTACTGATTCAAATAATACTGTAGGTCAATTTGTGCACGCAGCTTCAGCTGGCGGGCAAGGTTTTTATATTGATTTAACAAGACCAATTGATTTAGACTTGCAAAAGACCATTACACTATCTTTTTATGCTTTCGACCCTAATGTACATACCATAGCTCTAAAATTAGAGAGAGGAATTAATCCAGATATTCAAGTTAACGTTAATGCCTCTTCGCAAAATAATTGGAAGCAACTTACTTTTGATTTTTCAACTGTAAGTGGTAATGGGACTTATGATAGGTTGACAGTAATAATTGATGATGGTAATGCTACTCCTGGAACCTATTTAATTGATGATATTGATGATGGATCTACGCCAACTACTCCAGTTGTAGATGTGGTTTATGATAATTTAGTTTGGGCTGACGAGTTTGATTCAAATGGTGCTGTAAATTCTACAAATTGGCATCATCAAACTCAGGTTATTATTCCCGGTGTTGGTTGGGCAAATAATGAAGCACAACATTATACCAATAGAATAGATAATTCTTTTGTAACTGGTGGCAATTTAAATATTGTAGCAAAAAAGGAATCTTTTACAGATCAGGGTTTAACAAAACAATATACCTCTGCACGTTTAAATTCTAAATTTGCTTTTACTTATGGTCGTGTTGACGTCCGTGCTAAAATTCCTGTTGAAGCTGGAACTTGGCCTGCCATTTGGATGTTGGGTAAAAATGTTAATGAAGACGGAGGGTATTGGGATACGCAAGGATTTGGCACAACAAATTGGCCTGCCTGTGGAGAAATTGATATTATGGAGCATGGTATTTTTCCAAATGAAGGTATAAACTTTGTTAATAGTGCACTGCATACTCCTTGTTGCAATGGTGGTAATCCAAATGGAGGAGGCACATATACAACTGATCTCGAGAATTCATACCATGTGTATTCTGTGAACTGGTCACCAAATCAAATGACTTTTTTAATTGATGATGTTATTTTTTATATTTATAACCCTACAGTTAAAGATGATAGTACATGGCCGTTTTATAAAGATCAATACATTTTATTAAATGTTGCTATGGAAGGAATAGCAGGGTCAGTTGATCCTTCGTTTACACAAGCTTCCATGATTATAGATTATGTTAGAGTTTTTCAATCTAGTGGATTAAGTAATTCAGACTTTGAAATTGCAGATATTAAAGTTTTTCCTAATCCGGCAATTTCTAAAGTAACAGTTTCCTCTGCATCAAAACTCGATAAAATTGAACTTTATGATATGTTAGGAAAACTCATATTAATAAATAACAATAAATCGAATGTTCTTGACGTCAGTTCAATAACTAAGGGCATGTACTTACTTAAAATTTATTCAGGAGAAAGAACCAGTACAAAAAAATTGGTTTTAAATTAATAGTTTACATACTCCACAATTTCCAAACCATAACCAATCAAGCCAACGCGCTTCGTCTGTTCAGAGTTTGAAATAAGTCTAAGTTTATGAATGTTTAAATCATGAAGAATTTGTGCACCAATACCAAAATCTCTGGAATCCATTTCAATTCTTGGAGCTTTTGCTAAATTGTTTGGTGTCTGATTTTTCTTTAGGAAATCCAGTCGTTTTAAAATGTTCATGGACTGAGATTCTTGATTTATAAAAATTATTGCACCTTTGCCTTCATCATTTATGACCTTAAACATGCTATCCAATTGTTTGTCCACATTATTCGTGAGGGTACCAAGAATGTCATTATTGATAAGTGTTGAATTAATCCTTGTTAAAACAGTTTCATTATCTTTCCACTGACCTTTGGTGAGGGCCAAGTGAATCTGATTATTGGTAGTTTGATGGTAAGCTCTCAGTCTGAAATTTCCAAAACGAGTTTTTATTTCAAAATCTTCTTTTTTTTCAATTAAAGAATCATGTTGCATTCTGTAGGCTACCAAATCTTCAATGGAAACAATTTTAAGATCCAATTTTTTACCTATTTCAATGAGTTCAGGTAAACGGGCCATAGTACCATCTTCATTCATGATTTCTACAATGACTCCTGCTGGTTTTAGACCTGCTAATCGAGCAAAATCTATAGCAGCTTCAGTATGACCAGTTCTTCTTAAAACACCACCTTGTTTGGCAACTAAAGGAAAAATATGCCCAGGTCGCGCTAATTCAAATGGCTTTGTGTTAGGTTCAATTAATGCTTTAATAGTTTTAGCACGATCACTTGCAGAAATTCCTGTGGTAACGCCGTTGCCTCTTAAATCAACTGAAACAGTGAATGCGGTTTCCATTGGGTCAGTATTATTCCTAACCATCATGTTAAGTTCTAATTCATTGCACCTGTTTTCTGTAAGAGGGGCACAAATGAGGCCTCGTCCGTGTGTTGCCATGAAATTGATCATTTGAGGTGTTACTTTATCAGCAGCAGCGATAAAATCTCCTTCATTTTCTCTGTTTTCATCATCTACAACAATTATAACTTTACCATTTCTAATATCATCAATAGCTTCGTGAATGGTATTGAGCTTAAAAGATGTGTTTTTTTTGGAGGTCTTCATTTCTGTAATCATAAGGCAAAGATATTGCTTATTTTAAACAATCTAAACAATTTTGTTTTAAGTCGTCGTTGACTTTACTTGTCAGAAGAAAATAGGTTATAAAATAAAAAGGGAAACCTATGATTATTAATAGAAGATGAGGTTTCTTATTTTTATTAATAACATTTTTGTAAAAACTGTTTAAGTTGAGATATGTTTTTATGTAATAAAAAAAGTACACAAGTAAAGAGATCAAACCAATTTGTATAGAAGCCGAAGCTAAGGAGGTTAAATTGTTATTTCTAAAAATTAAAAATAATCCAAATAATATCAATCCAACAAAATATAAATAAATTGAAAATTTAGAATGTACCTTAAAACTAGAGCTTGATTTTTTTGAGGCATCAAATTGTTTTTGCAATTCAACACCGTTATCTCTAATTTGATCAAAAGTAATGCCTCTAAAATGCAATAGCTCAATTGCTTTGAAACGACTCGTTTCATCAAAACCAAGTTCTTTATTATTTTTAATAACATTGATTAATTTTTCATTAGTATAGGACAGCAAAAATTTATAATCCAAATCGCCGTTTTCTTTTATATTAAATAATAGTTTTATAGGTTCTATAAAATTTCCAAAACCAAATAAGTCTCTGTCGCCAGTTGCTTTTTTAGTTAAAATAATACCAAGAGGTAACATTACTAATGTCGAAAACCAAGTGGCTAATACAGGATTGAAATTACCGTTTTTAGCACTGTTCGTGGCAAATATGCCTATGAAATGGTAGGTTAGGAAGAGTAATATAGCCACAATCATAGGTAAACCAAGTCCGCCTTTTCTTATTAAAGCACCCAGTGGTGCGCCAACAAAAAATAAGATAACACATGCGAATCCTAAAGCAATTTTTTCATGAAGTGCTATAATATGTTTATTAAATGAGGTTTTTGAAATTTTATAACTCGTTTTTCTTGTATTGATTATTTGATTGGTGCTTCTGGTTGAATTTAAAGCAATATTTACTATTTGTGCTTTATTTTTAGTTTCAAAATAATCTAAAATATTACCTGTATATAAGGAGTCTGTTGTTTTTAGCTTGGCGTTTTTTAACGGAATAGTAATGGCTCGCTCATAAATATTGTTTGAAAATTGAGTGAACTCTTCTTGATTTTTTATAGCTAATGAATCAATGGTATAGTTTAAATCACTAATATTAAGCATGTTATACTTATTCGTGATAGATTTATCATCATCCAACTCCTGATTATTTAAAAAAGATAAATCAATATTAATGGTATATTTTTCAAATGTGCTTTTTGCAAAAGGGGCATCGTTTTTTTCTCTTATGCTTTTTGGTTTCAAATCATGATAATAATTACCATCAAAAAGGACTAGTTTTAAAACATTTGAAGTTTCAGCACTTATCAATTCCCCTGTTTTAGACTTTATAGTAGTGGCATTTGTTCTGCCATCAGAGCCTTTAATATGAATAACCACATCATTTAAGTATTGCCCTCTATCTCCACTTTTATCATTAAACTTAATGTTATAGGTACCAATTTCATTAAATTGACCTTTGGCCAAATACATAGCAGGTTTTTGTTTTGCAATATTTTTTCTGAGGTTAAATGAATTAAATTCAGCCCAAGGAATCACGTTGTTGGAAAAGAAAAACGTAGTTAGCCCTAATATTGATATAAAAACACTTAATCCAGTCATGGCTCTCATAAGTGAGATGCCGGTAGATTTCATAGCTGCAAATTCATAATTTTCAGCAAAATCACCAAACACCATAATGGAAGCTAAAAGAACTGTTAAGGGCAAAACTAAGGGGATTAGCTTTGGCATGAAATAAATTAAGAATCTAAATATGATAACAACATCTAAATCTTTACCTGCTAGTTCACGTATATAGAGCCAGATAGTTTGTAACACAAAAATCAGCATGAGTATTAAAAACACGCTGACAAAAGTTTTAATATAGGTGGTTAGTATGTACCGGTCTAATATTTTCAATCGCTAACTAATCTAATTTATTGATATAGTAATCTTTGTATTTATTAGCATCAAAGGTAAATAAGGTTTTTGACAAGGGCTCATTTGTTTTGAATGAATTAACGGTAAGTGTGGTTTTCGTACCGTTTTTCCCTATTTGAATCAAATTATATATGTGTTTTGTTTGTGCATCAATTCCCAGTAAAATATAATTAATGTCTGAATTAGAATCGATTGGGATTAATTTAACGTATTGAATTTTTCTGCCCTTTACATCCTGAATGATATCCATTGTACTGGTATATCCATTTTCATAAAAAGACAACATTTTACTAGGTGCTATAATGTCTTCATCATCATCTTTTTTGGTGGATACGGTAACTTCTTCATCTTCAGGACTAATATTGTAAAGTGTTTTTCCATCAAATAACCTAGTAACACCAAGAATATTTAATTTGTATTTATCACCTTTTAAAACAACGTCACCTCTGGTTTCTTGTTTAATGTTCTCTGAAGTGTTTTCAAGTACGTATTTAAAGTCAATGGAAATATTGTCATAAGTATTTACTTTATCTGAGACTTCTTTCAATAATGCTTTTCCACTTTTTTGAGCAAAACTATGGATGGTCAGTAATACAAAAAGTGTTAATATTAAATGTTTCATTTGATTATGTTAATTAAAAATTTTCGTTTTCTAATAATTTATCTAAAGAGGTTAAATCACTAATTAAAACCTGTCTGGCTTTACTCCCTTCAAAAGGACCTACAATACCCGCAGCTTCTAATTGATCAATAAGCCTTCCTGCTCGGTTGTATCCTAATTTTAGTTTACGCTGTAACAGTGATGCAGAGCCTTGCTGTGCGGTAACAATTACTTCAGCAGCTTCTCTAAATAGTTTGTCTCTGTCAGAGATATCTATATCAAGACTTGTGCCGCTTTCTTCACCTATATATTCTGGTAATAAAAAGGCATCAGGATAAGCTTTTTGTGAACCAATAAATTCAGTAATACGTTCAATTTCAGGCGTGTCCACAAAAGCACATTGCACCCTAATTAAATCATTCCCTTGAGTAAACAGCATATCTCCACGACCAATTAATTGATCTGCACCTGAACCATCAAGGATGGTACGCGAATCGATTTTTGATGTAACTCTAAAGGCAATTCGTGCAGGGAAATTGGCTTTAATAATACCCGTGATAACATTAACCGATGGTCTTTGTGTTGCAATGATTAAATGTATTCCAATGGCTCTAGCAAGTTGTGCTAAACGTGCAATTGGTGTTTCAACTTCTTTGCCTGCAGTCATTATGAGGTCTGCAAACTCGTCAATAACCAATACAATATAAGGTAAAAATTGATGACCGTCATTAGGGTTCAACTTTCTGGCCTTAAATTTAATGTTATACTCTGCAATATTTCTACATAAAGCATTTTTAAGTAATTCATAACGGTTATCCATTTCAATACATAAAGAGTTTAATGTATTGATAACCTTTGTATTGTCTGTTATAATAGCCTCTTCGCTATCCGGTAATTTCGCTAAATAATGACGTTCAATTTTATTAAAAAGCGTTAATTCTACTTTTTTAGGGTCTACTAAAACAAACTTCACTTCTGCAGGATGCTTTTTATATAGCAATGATGTTAAAACGGCATTTAAACCAACAGATTTACCTTGACCTGTAGCACCCGCCATAAGTAAGTGGGGCATTTTAACCAAATCAACAACAAAGGTCTCATTGCTAATTGTTTTACCAAGCGCAATAGGTAATTGCATTTCAGAATTCTGAAACTTTTTTGAGGCAATGACAGAACGCATTGAAACAACGGTAGCGTTTTTATTTGGAACTTCAATACCTATCGTTCCTTTGCCAGGAATAGGCGCAATAATACGAATACCTAATGCGGATAGAGATAAAGCAATATCATCTTCTAAATTCTTAATTTTTGAAATTCTAACACCTGCGTTAGGAACAATTTCATAAAGTGTGACTGTTGGTCCTATGGTAGCTTTGATACTTGCAATTCCAATACTATAATTGCTTAAGGTCTCAACAATTTTGTTTTTATTTTCTTCTAATTCTGTCTGGTTGATTGTGATGCCTTCAGAGTCATATTTTTTTAATAAGTCCAAATGAGGGAATTGATAATTCCCTAATTCAAGTGTAGGGTCAAAAAGACCAAAATCTTCAACTAATTTATTAGCTAAATTATCTGTTTCGGAAAGTTCTTCAGTCGTTTTTGCGACCACCATTTCAATTTCCGGTTCAGGTGCAATGGTGTCTGATTTAATTTGAAGGTCTAAATCTTGTACAGGTTTTGATTTGATGGGTTCCTTCTGTTTTTTAACATCATCAGAAATATCTAAGGCAGATTTAATAGCTTCCGCTTCCATAGATAAATTATTTTCTAAGGCAACCGTATAATCGTCTTGATTTCCTTCTTGATTAAAATCGGCTTTAATATCTTTTTTGGCCGATTTTAATAATTGAATAAATGTTTGAGCCGTTAGTTTCATTTTAATTGCAAGAAATACAATTAAGACAAAAAGAAGTAAAAAAATAGTCCCAATAATCCCTAAATAATCTTGCAGGAACAAATTAATTTCATAACCAACAGTACCTCCTAGTGTGTCATTAAAATTGCTAAAAAAACCAAATAATACTGATAACCAAACAATGGTTAACAATCCCCAAAACCAATGACTCCTTAATTTAGCTTTGTTAGAATCCAGTAAAATGTATAATCCAGAAAGAAATATTAAACCTGAAAAAATGAAAGAAGAGATACCAAAACCTCTTAAAATAAAAAAGTCACTTAACCATGCGCCCGATTTACTTAACCAATTTTCCGCTTTGGTATCCCGAGAACCAAAATTGGAAATAGCACTTTGATCAGAGTCACCTGTGAAGAAAAATGATATAAATGAAATGCACAATAAAACTCCAAAAATCGCCAAAAAGCTACCTAAAATAAGCTTTTGCTGACTAGTTAATTTAAAACTTAAAGGCTTACTTTTTTCTTTTGAATTTTTATTTGTATTCGCTTTACTTTTCGCCATTAACGCGTTGTTATTTTAAACAAAAATACAAATTACTACCATTAACGAAACTATATTTTAAAAAATTGCAAAACTATATTATTGAACCAATCAACCTTGTTGAAAAAGACTACTTGAATCCCTTATTTTTTTAAAATCTGTAGGTATGAATGGATTAAATTATTTTGGGAATATAAATGATAAAACCAATGATAATGGCAAAAACTGAGGCAATAAAAACGGCTCCGGCAGCAATGTCTTTTATTAATCCAATTTTTTTATGCTTTTCAGGATGAATAAAATTTGCAAGTTCTTCAACAGCTGTATTAAGTCCTTCAATACTCATGACCATTCCAATAGCAAGAAATTGAAAAAGCCATTCTGCTGTTGAAATGTTAAAATAAAATCCTAAAACAGTCAGTAACACAAAGATTCCGAATTGAACCTGAATACTAGCTTCTGTTTTTAAAAGAAAATAAGCACCTCTAAAAGCAAATCCTACACTTTTTAATCGATTGATAAAAAAGGATTTCTTTTTATTCATTAAATAAGAATCATTTATTTAAGCTTTTTTCAAAGCGTCTAAAGCGGCCTGGTAATTTGGTTCTTGAGCAATTTCTGGAACTTGTTCTGTATATATTATTTTACCAGACTTATCAGCTATGATAACACATCTTGACAGTAAGGCATCAAAACCACCGTTAATCATTATTAAACCATAAGCTTTTCCAAAATCTCCATTTTTAAAGTCTGAAAGCATGATGACATTTTCTAAACCTTCAGCAGCACAAAATGCTTTTTGAGCAAAAGGTAAATCTCTTGAAATACAAAGTACAGTTGTGTTCTTAAGTTCTCCTGCCGATTTATTAAACGCTCTTACTGATGCTGAACATATGCCCGTATTGACGCTTGGAAAAATATTTAAAACAAGATTACTGCCTTTAAAGTCAGATAA
>JAHENA010000146.1 GCA_024643405.1 Flavobacteriales bacterium
GCATAATTAATCATGAAGAAAAACAAACCAAGCTCAACAGCCATTTTTATTGCCAATGGAATTTGGTGGGTAACTAAACAAAAACAAATATCAATTGAGGTTCCTGAATTAATGAAGGAATTAAATTTTGAAATTGTTAAACAAATCAATCCTAAACTTTTCTCAGTAAAAACTAAGATTGGAAAGTGGCTTCTTAAAATAAAAACTTCTATTATGCAGAAGGCATCAATTAATGGTTTCTACCTGCATTATGTTTTGAGAAAACGTTGTATAGAGGAATTTGTTCGATCTGGAATCAATAATGGAGCTGAGCAAATAATAATTTTAGGGGCCGGTTTCGACACACTCAGCATGAGAATTTCTAAAGATTTACCCAATATACAAATTATTGAAATAGACCATCCTAACACACAAAAATTGAAGCATATTGCAATGGAAAATATGATACAAACATTTGAAAATATTCATTTAATTCCTCTTGATTTAAAACAGGATACAATGCAAAATTTGCTTTTAAGTAATCCTCATTATGACAGCAGCAAACCCTCTGTATTTATAGCAGAAGGTCTTACTATGTATCTTGCAGAGATTGAGATACGAGATATTTTAAAATTCATCAAAGAGCATAGTGGTATTTCATCACAATTTGTTTTTACATATATGGAAGAACAAAACAAAGGTAACTATCAATTTAAGAATGCATCCAGGGTCGTAAACCTTTGGTTAAGATTTAAGAATGAAATATTTACTTGGGGAATAAAAAAAACTCAACTATCAACTTTTCTAAAACAATCTGGATTTCAATTACTTTTGAACAAATCTCATACTGAATTGAGATTAGACTTTCTTTTAGAAAAGAACAAAAATTCCCCATTAGCAATAGGCGAAAATATAGCGTTAGCTCAATTAAAATAACTTAATAATGGGTATATCAAAAGCCAAATACAAATACTTACCTCCAATAGTCTATCCCATTACAATTATATTTGGAATTGCTTTGTTTTATGCCCTAAATAATGCCAATTATAGTATTCTCATTAGCACCTATTTGCCAATTTTAATAGGAGTAATAGTTATAACTTTTTTAGAATTATATATCCCTCACAAAAAACATTGGATAGCAAATAAGAAAGATGTATTGAATGATTCGTTATTTCTTGTTACAGTTCAAATGATTTTACCCGAAATATTAGCTTTTCTTGTTGCTCTAAGTTTACTGAATTTGTTTAATTTTTACGGATGGCAATTAAATTACTTATGGCCACATCATTGGAATATTGGATTTCAAACTATTTTAATGATTCTTATTGCTGATTTCTTTATTTATTGGCTTCATCGGTTTTCGCATATAAATGGAACTTTATGGAAAATACATGCAGTACATCATTCTCCAAAAAAACTATATTGGTTAAATGTTGGCCGTTTCCATCCAATTGAGAAAGCACTTCAATTTCTATTTGATGCTTTACCTTTTATTTTGGTTGGAATATCTGAAGAAGTATTGGCGCTTTACTTTGTATTTTATTCAATAAACGGATTTTTTCAACACTGTAATATTGAGTTGCGAATGGGAGTATTGAATTTCATAATCAGTGGCCCACAACTGCACCGTTGGCATCATTCACGAAGCATTGAAGAATCTAATTCCAATTATGGTAATAATATTATTATTTGGGATTTGTTATTTGGTACTTATTTTTTTCCAAAAGATCGGCTTGTAAATGAGCTAGGCATGTTAAATACATCTTATCCATTAGATTATGTTTCACAAATGACTGCACCTTTTTCTGGCGAAATTGATAAGATTAATCTACCTGTTCAAAATATTAGTGATATTATAATTAATGGATTACTAAAAATCAAAATGTTTATAATAAAACAAAAACTTTACCTTCCTCTTGTAAAAAAAGCTGAAAATCCAGCAGTAATTCAAAATGAATTGATGTTATCAATTATAAATAAAAATAAAAATACTGAATTTGGAAAAATTCATAACTTCTATGAGATTAATGATTATCAGACTTTTAAAAACAATATTCCTATTAGTGATTATGAAAATTTAAGGGATTACATTGAAAGACAGGAAAATGAGAAGATTCCGATACTTACTACAACATTACCAATTATGTATAATCAAACAAGTGGCACGACAGGAGTCCCAAAATTAATTCCTATTTTAGGAGAAACTCTTAAGAACCTTAAAAAAACACAGCAATTGTTTTCATATGTTCAATACAAAGCTTGTCCAAGAGCATTTTCTGGTAAGATTTTAGGATTGGTAAGTCCAGCTATCGAGGGGTATTTGAAATCTGGCACAGCTTATGGTAGTGCTTCAGGGCATATTTATCAGACAATGCCTAAGATTGCAAAAATGAAGTATGTTCTTCCTGTAGAAGTCTTTGAAATTGAGAATTATGAATTTAAGTATTACGTAATAAGTCGATTGGCAATTGAACAAAAAAACATTACTTATTTGGGTAGTGCCAACCCTTCTACTTTTCATAAAATACTTGAAGTAATAAATACAAATTATGAAGATATAATTAATGACATTTTAAATGGAACTTGCAAATACCTTGACGAAATAGACAATAGAATAGCATTAACTATTCGGAAAAAACTTAAACCCAATAAAAGAAGGTTTAATGAACTTAACGCTCTAGTAAGAGATAAATTATATGTTTCCTATTCTGAAATATGGCCCTATCTAAAATTACTACTTACCTGGACAGGTGGAAGCTGTGGGATTTCACTTAAGAGCATACTGAACAAATTTCCTCAGGAAACAAAAGTGATTGACCTTGGTTATCTTTCAAGTGAAGTAAGAGGATCTGTTACCGTTAATCCTGAAACAAATGGAGGAATCCCGACAATACATGAAAACTTTTTTGAGTTTGTTCTAAAAGAAGATTGGGAAATGGAAAAAATCAATTTCATAACTGTAAATGAATTAGAACACGAAAAGGAATATTATTTATTTGTGACTACATCTACAGGTTTATATAGATATAATATGAATGATATCATATATGTAACCGGAAAATTTAGCAATACACCAACATTTAAATTTCTTCAAAAAGGCAAATGTGTTACAAATATTACCGGCGAAAAGCTTTACGAAAAACAAATTATTAAAGCCTTAAGCCATGCCGAATTAAAACTAAATTTATCGTTACGTTTCTATCAAATGCTAGCTAATGAACACGACTCTAGATACGAATTATATATTGAACTGACTTCAAATAAAAATTTGGATATTGATATAATCAATTCCTTAATTGATGTGTCAATTCAAAAAGAAAATTGTGAATACAAGGAAAAAAGATTAAGTAATCGTTTAAAACATCTTCAAGTATATCAACTAAATCAAGGTGCTTTTGAACTGTACAAGCAACATTATTTAGCGAAAGGTCAACGAGAAAGTCAATTTAAACCTATTATTCTTCAATACAAAAAGGACTTATCATTCAACATTAGCAAACATTGCGTAAAATGATAATAAGCAACCTTCAGATTAAACCCTTAAACATAGCGTTTAGAGTTAATTTCAAGCATAATAGTGCTGAAAGAAATAAAACTCAATCTGTATTAGTTACTACTCAAACTTCTAATGGAAACATAGGCCTTGGAGAAGGGTGTCCTAGAGAATATGTTACTGGTGAAAATATAGATAGTTGTATAAAATTTTTCAATACTCATAAACATAATATTCTCCTACAAATCCATTCCTTCAAGGATTTAAAAAATTGGGTATTAGAACATCAACAATTAATTGATATTAATCCTTCTGCATGGTGTGCTATTGAGTTATCTCTTTTAGATGCATTATCTAAAGAAAATAAACAATCTATTGAGAAAACTCTTGGTCTTTCTGAACTAGAAGATAGTTTTCAGTATTCAGCCGTTTTAGGAGATAGCACAATAGAAGTAACTAAAAGTCAAATTGACCAATATTGTAATTTTGGATTTAATGACTTTAAAGTAAAAATAACCGGTAACCCAATAATAGACAACAAAAAATTCGAACTAATAAAGGCTTCTATTCCGAATGCTAGAATAAGATTGGATGCAAACAACTTATGGCAAAATTCAAAAGATGTATTAAGATATCTTGAATCTATTTCAATTAGTCCTTTTGCAATTGAAGAACCATTGTCTGCTATGGACTTTAGAGAATTAAATAAACTTCTCAAGATAACCACTATACCTATTATTCTTGACGAATCCTTTTATAATAAACTTCATTTCAAGCAAATAACTATGGAATATAGGAATGTCATAATCAATCTTCGAATATCTAAAATGGGGGGGATCATTCGTTCTGATTTTATCGCAAAAAAAGCAACTCAAAGCCAAATACCATTAATTATTGGAGCACAAGTAGGAGAATCCAGTATACTCACCCGAGCAGCACTTTTAATCGCAAATGCATACAAAGATAATCTGTTAGCTCAAGAAGGTGCATATGGAACACTTCTTTTAGAGTCTGATATTACAGACAAGCCCTTAATGTTCGGTAAATTTGGAAA
>JAHENA010000065.1 GCA_024643405.1 Flavobacteriales bacterium
ATGTTAATTATTATCGTGCTGGAATTTGGAAACCAAGAACACGTCCAGGAATGTTTGAAGGCGTAGGTGCATTAGGTTTAAAATGGTTACAAAAGGTAAAAGAAGAGACCGGATTAAAAACAGCAACAGAGGTCGCCAATAGAGCACACGTTGAATTGGCTATAGAACATGATATCGATTTACTTTGGATTGGTGCGAGATCTACGGTAAGCCCATTTATTGTTCAGGAAATAGCAGATGCTTTAAAAGGAACTGATAAAGTGATTTTAGTTAAAAATCCTGTGAATCCAGATTTACCATTATGGCTTGGAGCCATTGAACGATTAGCGTCTGCTGACATAAAGAAGTTAGGTGTTATTCACAGAGGGTTTTCTACTTATGAAAAAACAAAATACCGCAACAATCCAGAATGGCAACTGGCTATTGAATTGCAAACAAAATTTCCAGATTTGCCATTGATCAATGACCCGTCTCATATTACCGGAAAACGGGACATGATTTTTGATGTTTCTCAAACCGCATTAGATTTAAATTTTGACGGCTTGATGATCGAAACACACAACGATCCAAATAAAGCTTGGAGTGATGCGTCTCAACAGGTAACTCCTAAAGTCTTGATTCAGATTATGAAAGATTTGAAAATTAGAAAAGAAACTGATCCTGAAGCAGAGTATAATAGTAAATTAAATAATTTAAGGGCACAAATTGATGTGGTAGATAACCAAATTATCGATTTACTCGGAAAACGAATGAAAGCTGCTGATAGTATTGGTGAGCTTAAAAAACAAAAAAATGTGGCCGTTTTACAGAGTAAGCGATGGAACGAGATTTTAGGGCATATGGTTTTAGAAGGAGAATTGAGAGGGTTGAGTGAGGAATTTGTTTTAAAAATGTTTAAAGCAATTCATCAGGAATCGATTAATCATCAAGAAAAAATCATAAATAGTTAAAACAAAGGGCCTCAAACATGAGGTCTTTGTTTTTGAGATTTTATACAAAAATTTAAAACTTTAATTGCTATTTTTTTTATTGAAATTATCTAAAAATGGAACTTCCAAACCAACCACAAATTGCCATCTACTGTAATCAATTCTTGCCAAAGAATTATCATTAAAATCAACCCCCTTTAAAGTTAAATCAATGGGATTTACAAATTCTGTGGAACTACTAGTATAGGTTGTTCCAAACACCACGTTAGCGAAATTTAATTTTAAATCTACTCCTAAACTATAATGAATAAAATCTTCACCAATATTTATTTCTCTCGAATCTTTAGAAGATAAATCGAAGATATTTGCATTACTGATAAAGGCATTATAATCTGTAGTAAAACTTAAATAGGATTTAAATCTTTCATTAATATAAATTTCTATTCCAGCTCCAACATTAATCACATTCCTTCGTTCTTCTTTGAATAATACCGGTGTTAGTTCTCCATCACCACTATCTATACTTGGTATCTTTATGCGATCATAAAGAGAAAGGCCATTAACATAATCCATGTTTAAATGAAGTTTTGCCTTACCTATTGGAATACCCGCACCAAAAGATACTCCAAAGGGTTCCTTACGATCTGCACTTAAATTTCGTAGATTGTAATTATAATATTGATCAATTGAATCACCTACACCAGAAATCACTTTATTATAACTAAATCTTCCATCATCATAAACTTCTAAATATGGCAAATTAATATTCACTCCACAATCAAATTTAGGAAAATGATAATTTGCACCAACTTTAATAAATAGACCATATGATTTTTGAGAAAAGCCAACAGTATTTTGATAAAATGCTACATTATTATTTGAAGATTGTATGGTATGGTTAAGATTACTGCCTCCACTATAAACATATCTAGAGCCAAATAATGAAACTCCTAAACTCAATTTTTCATTTATTTTTTTGGCCCAAGTCAATCCGAACCAATCATCTTTTACTTTTGTCCTTAAATTGGTCGTCACTCTATAGCCTTTGGTATTTGGAAATATATCTAAAATTTGGTCTCTTAATAAATCACTGTTATAGCCTAAATTATTATCAACTCTGCTTCTTGAAATAAAAGCGTACCCAAATCGTGTCCCAAATAATCTAAAAGTACCTCCTGCCATTGAAGGAATACCATCAAAATTTGTTGAGTTTATATTAGAATCTTCCACAAAAATATTTGAAACTTTTAGAGAGCTAAATTGATAGGCTTTTGCATTAAAAGCAAAACCGGTATTCTCAATCTCAGTTAATCTGGAAGGATTATAATAAACTAAACCTAAATCACTAACACTGCCTGTTACATTTCCAGACAGTAAAATAGACCTGTTTCCAAAATTATTGAATTTATAATTTCCTTGTTGAGCATAACTATTAGAAAAATAAATAATCAAACAAAATAGCGATAGTATTTTAAGCTTCATGATTAAGCGCCTATTTATGTAAAATTAAGCTATAAATTTGGTTTTTTTTAAGGATTAATCCAATTATTAACTAACACTGATTTTTTCTTTACTTTTAAAATTTCCTTTCGACCTTTCCGCCAAAGTTCTTTATTGATTAACAATTTTGAATCACCTAGTTTCATTTGCCGTTCAATTTCTTCAACTTCATTAATTAACTCGTTGTTTCCTGACTTTAAAGCCAAAGCTTTCAAAGTGGGCTCTTCTAGATTATAATGATCTAACCATTTGTACAGTACAGGGATTATTAATTTTTTATCATGACTATCAAAAGATTTTATAACTTGTTTAAACGCATATGCTTCGGATTTTTTATATGCTTCTTTATTATGGGTTATGATTCTAATGGTTTTTAAAGTCATTTTAATTAAAATAAATAAAGTTATAGCAATTAAAACCAGAAGTATTAAGAATTCCTTTATCGATAATCCAAATATTAAAGTCTTTGCTTTAGATGGTTTCAAATCCTCTTCTTGAAAAGCATTTGCAGTCAATTCTTTTTTGGCTGTTTTTAAGATTTCTAAATCAGGATTCGCAAGCACATTTATAGTGAGCCCTTTTATTGTTTTTTTTAAAAACTTTTTGCTATATGGACTCCACCATACAAATTCCATTTCGGGAATATTAATGGTTCCTTCTTCTTCAAATAAATAACGAACTCCATCAGTTCTGGTTGCACTAATAGCTGTTTTAGACTTATTTGTATTTATTGAGGGTTGTGATGGATATAAACTCACACTAGGAATTGAATCCCATAAGATTGGTGGAATAAGTTCAGAAACCGTATTTGAAGCACGTCTCGTTATTTTTCGTTCAATAACGTCACCAACTTTAACTTCTTTAGTATTGCCTATCCATTGCTCATTCACAGTCATACCATTTGTTACCATCCAGGTTGATTTATCTATTCCTGGAGGAAATGGTTTAATTTTTAAAGTTTTTTCTTGCGTTTTAAGTTGTCTTTTTACCCCTTTGTAATCACCTTCTTTTGGCGTTTCTACTTCAACATTTAAAGAAGGAATTATAATATCTTGATTCTCAAATGGGAAAATATTATAGATAAATTGAACCCCAGCATAATTTTTGCCTCTTATCTTTTTCGTCACACTAACAGATCTGAAATAAACTGAAAAAGCACCATTAACCTTAATATTACCAATATCAACACCTTTTGTAAACCACGTAGAAGTATAAACTCCTATCGTTAATTCAACAGCCTCGCCTACATATACATTACTTTTATTTACCGTAACTTCTGAAAATATAGTAGCTTGAGCCCATCCTAATTGGAAAATAAGATTAAAAAATAATATGACTAGAATATTTTTCACGTATGGCACTACCATTTGTTCAAATTATCTTTTGGTTTAATTTTTTTAGTTTTTATCTGGTGTAAAAATTTTCTTTTTAAAAACAAAGAAGGATCATCATCTACCTTGCGCATCAAAACCTTTTGAGAATTATCCTGTTCACCACTTTCAAAGTCTTCTGGCACTTCATCCAATTCTTTACCTTTTCTAATATCTGTTTCCACAATTTCTTCTTTACGCTCTTTCTTCATATCTTCTTCGGTTGCTTCTTGTCCACCTCCACCTAAATCTTCCGGGTCAGTATTTTTAATATTTTGTGCTTGTTCTTCATTAGGAATTTCTTCAGCCTCCTCCAAAATATTTGGATTACTATCTATTAAATTTTGAGTTATTAATAAATTAGTAGAAGCAGCTTTCATGGTTGGATCAATGGAATTAGCTTTTTCAAAAGCCATTTTGGCGAGTGTTATTTCACCCACTTTATAATAGGCTAGTCCAAGATTGTATTGTCCTTGAGCAGTTGAATCTTGAGAAAAAGCATCAATAGCATCATAGAACATATCTGATTTATAATAGGCTAGTCCTTTTCTAATAGGTTCAGTAAATAACTCAGCAGCTTTTTGATAGTCTCCTTGACTATAATATTGTTGAGCTCTATAATCTTCAGTTAGCCATAAATCTTTAAATCCGTTTTCTGAAGTACATGAACTGAAACTAATTAAAAACACTAAAGAATAAATTACCCAACCTTTTCTAAACCACATCAAGATAAAAAATGCAAATGGTATAACTAAAATAAGCCCTTCATCTTGCCATTGTTCCTCTTTACTTTCATCTTTTTCTTTAAATTCTAAATCTTTGCTTATAGATTTTGCCAATAATTCAACATCACTTTTGTCAAGGGTTAAATTGTTTATATGAACATTGTTAAGAGAGCTTAACTTCTTAATAATTTCTTGATTTAAAGCAGATCTTACAACTTTACCGTTTCCATCTCGCATGGCTCTTTTTGAACCTAATAATGGGACCTCAGCACCTATAGATGTGGCAAATGGCATTATTTCTATTTTCGTGGTATTGTTATCTGTAATACTTCGAATTGCTTGAAAAGTTGCATCGGTAAATTCATCAGTAATTAAGAGAATAGTTCCTGGTGCTTCAGTAACTTTTATCAGGCTATCGGAAAGGATTAAACCAGCTTGCAAATCGGTACCTTGAAATGGTAACACATTAGTGGTAATAGTTTTTAAATGAGATCCTATAATTTTATAATCTTTGGTTAATGGCACTAAAGTATGTGCTGTTCCTGAAAAACCAACTAATCCAATTCTAACTCTTGGATTAGCATTCAAAAAATCACTAATCTTAAATTTAGCACGTTCCAATCTATTGGGTTGAATATCTTCAGCCATCATACTTTGAGATAGATCCAATAAAATAATCATTGGTGTTTCGAGAATACGTTCAGGAAGTTCAATTTTTTTCCAAGTTGGACCAGCCATACCAAGCACAGCAAATGAGATAATGAAAAAAGACAATACTTGCATAACTATTTTTAGCCTTTCACTTCCCTTTTTAATCATATATGGACGCAAATGAGGAGCAATATATTTTTTCCATTGAATTTGATCTCTAATTCCTAATATGCCAAGAATTAAAACCAAGACCATTGGTGCGAAAAACCAAAGAAATTGTGGTCTCAAAAAATGAAATTCGTTCCAGTTAATATTTAGAATTTCCTCAAACATCCTTCGATCTGTTTCTAATTATTTTAAAGATTGAAATCAGGCTATTGAAAAATATCATTGATATGGTGACAATTAAAGCCGCACCCAAAGGATAATAGTAGAGTAAAGTTGTAGGTTTAAATTCTTCCTCTTCATATTCAATGGGTTCTAAAGCGTCCAATTCTTCATAAATCTGATCTAATCTTTCTGCATCTATGGCCCTAAAATAAGAGGCATTAGTCATGTCGGATATTTCCATCAAGGTATTCTCATCTAAATCAGAACCTCTACCTGCTGGATCGCCTATTCCAATGGTATATATTTGAATGGAGTCCTTTACAGCCAAATCGGCAGCATCCAAAGGCAATATATCTGTACCAGCATCAACGCCATCGGTTAACAACAACATGACTTTTGTTTTTATGGTGTCCTGTTCAAACATCTCAATGCCTTTTACGATCGCCTTTCCTATATTTGTCATTTGGCCTGCCATTCCTACATCAGCTTCATCCAATAATTGATTTACGGTGTTTAAATCTGAAGTAAATGGTGCTTGAACGTAAGCGCTTGAACCAAAAAAAATCAACCCCATTCTATCACCTTCACGCTTACCAATAAAGTCGTGCATTACATTTTTTACAGCATCCCAGCGTCTTGATCTTTTTCCGTCAATAACCCAATCGGTTTCTGCCATGCTAAAAGACAAATCAGCTAATACCAAAAAATTTCTCGATGTTTTAACTTTTAACTCTGGCTCCTCAACAATTTGAGGTGAAGCAAGTGTGCAAAGTATAAGTATCCAAATGACCCATAAACCCAACCAATTTAACAAATTCCTTTTCTTTACTAATGCTGATTTACGGGGCTTAACTCCAGTATATTCTTCAATTTTTTTGAAATTGGGCATACTTAATGAAGCACTTTTCATTCTTAATGCCGGAAAAATCCAATAGATTAATAGTGGCAAGGGTAGTAACCAAAAAATCCAGATATGTGCTATTTCAAAATTTTCAGGCATGTGATTTTATCCATTTTTTTGATATCTCAAGGAGCTCATGAATAGTTTTGTTTTCGATATCTGAATCCAACTCCAAATCATTTTGAATTAAAATACTATACTTAGAAAAAGGTGTGTCTTTCCCTTTAGATTCGAGAAAATTAAGCCAATCAGAACCATAAAGTGATGCAACTTCTAATCTTCCATATTTAAAAATGGCCAATTGCTTGAGTAATATTCTAATATTATTCAAAACCAAAATAGCATTACTAGAAGTAATAGCTATATTCCACGAATCCATAAGTTTTAGAGCATCCCTTCTATATCGATTTTTTTTATATTTTTTCAGCTGAACGAAAAGTATATAGAAAGCAACTAATAAAATAATAGACCCAAGAATGTACCAAGCAGGTGTATTATATGTAAATGAGATAGGTTCAGGTTCAAATACTGGTTCAAGTTCATCAATTTGAATCCTTATAGACATAATGAACAAACTAATAAATAAAGTTGTTTTATATAATATCAAAATAGTTTTCATTGTTTTGGTCGCAATAGTATTTCTTTTAACTGTACATCAATTTCTGAAACCGTATCAATTTTAAATATTGGAATTCTATATTTTGTCATCTGTGCTTCAAATTGTTGGTATTCTTCATTAAAACCATCTAGAAACCGCTGTCTTACTTTTTGCTTACTTCCATGCAACAAACTTTGAAAATTTTCTGAACCAGCTATTATATTGGCTTTGGGTAAATCTCGCTCTATAGGATCATAAATTTTAGCTAGAATAACATCATTATGTCTGGACATATAAGCTAATTGCTTTATAACTGCTGGTGAATAACGATGAAAATCACTTATGATCAAGATTAAAAAATCATGAGAAATTATATTCCTGATTTTCGAAAAAACATCTTTTAAAGCAACATCAAAATCAACAGGCGTAGAGGATTCCAACTCTTTATTTCGTTGAACAATTTGTTCAAAAAAGCGAAAAATATTTTTTCTGTCACGTTTTGGAAAGATCACATCAATACCATTGTCGGCAAAAACAACACCACCAACACGATCACCTTCCTTAAGAATTCTAAATGCTGCCAAAGCAGCAAGTTCTGCCGCAACTACAGATTTGGTTTTAAACTGTGATCCGAAAAACATAGATTTAGACTGATCAACAATAATCAATGCCGGTTTTTCTTTTTCTTCACTAAAAACCTTTGTATGCGTTTTTTTAGTACGTGCAGTTACTTTCCAATCAATATTTCGAATATCATCTCCAGCGACATAATTTCTTACCTCTTCAAAATCTAGTCCTCTACCTCTTAATTTTGAAGCATGCTTACCTCCTAAAATGCTTTTTACTTTTTGTTTTCTGGACAAAAAACTAAACCCTTGAGCCATAGGTTCCATCTTTAGCAGATCTTGAAGACTCACAAATACATTAGAACTATTTTTAGAAGATTTGCTCATTCTAATATTCTTATCCTATTACTGCCACTAATTTTAACAATTCATCAATTACTTTATCTGATGATATACCCTCGGCATTGGCTTCATAACTTAAAATTAAGCGGTGACGTAAGCAATCATGAACTACGGCTCTTATATTGTCAGGCGAAACAAAATCATTTCCATTCATCCAAGCATGTGTTCTCGCAGTTCTATCAATTGCTATACTTGCTCTAGGGCTACCTCCATATTCAATCCATTTTTTTAAGTTGTCCCCGTATTTTTCAGGAGTACGTGTAGCAGAAACAATATCTACAATATATTTCTCCATATTTTCAGAGATTTTAACTTTTGCAATTTCATCACGTGCATCAAAAATAACTTTTGGAGAAAGTTTCTCTTTTTTAACTTCTTTTGTTTTTAGTTGCTCATTACGGTTTAATCTCATAATACCAAGTTCAGAGGCATCATCTGGATAATCTATCATTACATGCATTAAAAAGCGGTCCATTTGGGCTTCTGGCAACGGATAGGTTCCTTCTTGTTCCACTGGATTTTGAGTTGCCATAACCATAAACAATGGTTCCATTTGGTAGGTTTTTCCAGCAACAGAAACCTGGCGTTCTTCCATAGCTTCCAATAAGGCTGATTGAACTTTTGCAGGCGATCTATTAATCTCATCAGCTAAAATTAAATTACTGAAAATTGGTCCTTTTTGGAAAATGAATTTTTCCTTGCTTTCTGGTTGATAAATTTCAGTTCCGGTCACATCCGAAGGTAATAAATCGGGTGTAAACTGAATTCTGCTCAAACCACAATCCAATTCCTTGGCAAGTGATTTTATGGCTCTAGTTTTGGCAAGACCAGGTAAACCTTCCAATAATAAGTTGCCGTTTGCTAATAGGACTAATATTAAACGTTCAATAAGTTTTTCCTGTCCAATAATTGAGGCAGACATTCGTTCCTTAAGAACCTTAATTGATGCATGTGTTGTCATAATATTTTTATTTTTTAAGATAATGATATACTTTTATTAATAAAAACAATTTATAAATTAAAAAAAGACTAATTTTCTTCGTTAGATGGAATGCTTTCTAGTTTTTTAGTTCCATTAAACACTCTAAGTCTTAAAATAAAATCGCTTGATTTATTATTGGTTTCAGTAATATTCTTGGTTCTGTTAAATATGAAATACAATTCAAATTTCCAATTATTATCAAGTCTATAACCTAATCCAGGAGACAATCTGATTAAATCGTTAAATCGTTCTGCCCTTTTTAAATTGAAAAATACTTCTGCTTCTATGGGAATATATAATCCGTTTGCAAAATTCAAATAATGCTTATTCCAACTTAATACCGTGGACAATCTATAACGCAATCTATAACCTGCTCTCCATCCCGAATTCTTAAAAGAATTTTGAAATCGTTCCTCGAATCTAACATAATTATTTAAGGTTACCTGTTTAATTGTTGGAATATCAAATTTAAATCCTTGAATAAGCCGCAATTCAAAATTATCTGTATTATTGTAATTCTGCGTATATATTATTCCCGCACCTACATGAAAAGATTTGATGAATGGTCCTGTATTATTTAAATTAAATACCTTTTTATTGTTTTTAATATTTAAAGTTGAAATACCTAAAAACCGATTATAAATTTTTGGACTAATTTTCCTGAATCCAATTTGAGTACTTAAGTTTTGATTTTCACTGAAAGGACTAATAAAGTTATAATCAATCCAAAACTGAGAATTTACATTTACAGCTTGATCGACAATACTATCTTGAGAAAACCCATGCTTTGTAATTAATAGAAATGTAATAAAAGCCAAACTGATTTGCTTCATAAATACATAACTATATTTTCAATAAAAAATTAATGATTATCTGTTTTTTACAAATTTTAAAGCTAAGGCTAACAATAAAATACTTACTGGTAGAATAAGTTGTTCATAATGCAAATTTTCAGGGTCCACAAAAAAACTTAAGGCACACCAAACGGTTAGTGTTAGCAAGGTCGTTTCCCATAGCAATACTTTTAAATGCATAAAATCATTGATCTTTGAGAAAATAGCACTATCCTTAAAAGTATGTTCATTGCCCACAAATAGTTTAAATATACCTCCTCCAAGTACTAATATTACTAAAGAAAATAAATAAGTATCTACAGCTTCAATCAGATAAATGCCTGCCATACCTTCACGGATACCAGTAAGTATTAGTACACTTTCGACCAGTCGAATAGTGCCAATAACTATTGCCATAACTCCACAAAAAAGTGTGAATATTGATATGATAATAGCAAAATATTTTAATTGAAAAATTCTTTCAAGTTTTGATGGCTTATAATTTTCTATGGGTTTATCTGACATTTTTTTGAGATTTATAAAAGTTAAAAGTTAATAACTAATTATACAAATATATCATAAAGCGTTTATCTTTTAACCTAGAGCGTTATAAAAAACACCATTCTTAATTCAATTAAGCAAACTATTTTCCAATCTTTCTTCATATCAATAATCAACCAATTTCATTCAGTGTTATAAAGAACTAATTGATTTAACATACTGCAAGTTCTCTTGTGAGACTTAAATATCATCTTTATATATCATATTAAAGCCTTTTTAAAAACAAGTTTAATTATTGAATTATATTTCATTTTTTTAAAACGCTTCCATTACTCCAAAATAGAGTCCTTGATTGCCATCTACACCCCAGGCATAATCTAGCCTGAGATTAATCTTTTTAGCTGGGGCAACCATAAACCGCAAACCAGCACCAACACTTGGCAGCCATTGTCTTTCAAATGTCTCTTCTCCCAACTCTTCCTCATCGGTACCCCAAATACTACCCGTGCCAGCGAAGGCAACAGCACCCCAACGTTTGTAAAAGTTCCATCTGTATTCAGCTTGAGAGGCTACCATATTTTTTCCTTTGTATTTCCCCACAGTATAGCCTCGTAAACTATTTCTTATACCATAGTTTTGGTAACCATCAAAAGGGACATCACCAGTTGCAAAACCACCATTAATTGAAATTGCCAATATCTGGTTAGAAGTAATCGGATGGTAATATTTTAATGCAAAATCAGTATCAATATAATCATTATCACTTCCTAACCATTCTGCATTTAATTTTGGCCTTATACTAATGTCAAAACCTTTGGTGGGGTAATAAGGATAATCACGATTATCAAAAGAAAGATTTAATCCAATACTAGATACAAAATTATCTGTTATTCCGTTTTGCTTAAAAAAATCTTCAGTAAAATCATTCTGCTCATCTGTTCCCTTATCAAATTTATAGTTGGTTTTTGTACCAAGATATAATGCACCCAGATAAAGGTCTCCTACTATTCTCCTACTATATTCTGCTGAAACAAAATAGCGTAACTCTGAAAAAACCAAATTTAAATTTGTCCCATTATAATCATAATCAAAATTGTTGTTTACACGCATGGTTCCCGTAATAAAGGTCGCCCTGTTTTTATTCTCATTCCAAAATAATCTTGCCATAGGAACAAAAATATAACTATTGTTTGTTGAGTACAATCCTACTAAAGACGCCATTGAAGGAGGAGATAATTTGTCGTCAGAATTTACTTTAAAAAAATACATTCCCATAGCTCCAAAACCGGTTTTCATGGCAGGGTTGTTATTGATAAGAGGCACTACTAAAAAAGTTTTTGAAGATTTATCAAATAATGAATCTTGTTCATTTTGTACATCTCTTTCCTGTGAATTAGCACTATGAAATATCAAAACAGTAAAAAGTAAAGACAATATTCTTCTCATGAATATCATAATATTAATTGGAATTATTTTAGCTGACATTAGATTCATTTAAATTGTACTTTGCAATAACGTCATTTTTTAAATAAACATAAGGGTGGAAAAAACCAGAAATGGCTTTCTCATTAATATTAAACTTTTTTCTAATCTCGTTACTAATTGATAAGGAGTCTACCGAGTTAATATCTAAATAACCTGTGTCTGTACCAAACGTTTTTAAACAATCTAGTTCATCAGGCCCGCCGTGATCTGTTTATAAAACAATCAACACATTTTCCAGACCTACTTTTTCATTCACTTATTTAATAAGATTAGCAAGTATTCTATATAACTTTATCAAGTTATCCTCACATTCCAGACTCGCAGGCCCAAAAACGAACATACATAATCTGTAGATGAAAAACTTACTGATAAATATTCCGTTATTTCATCAGTTCCTAAATTTTCTGTAGCTATTAATTCCTTTGCAAAGTCGAGTGTTAATTCATCTCCAGCAGGACTTAATGTTAAAAACTTAATTTTTTAATTCAAAAGGATACACTACTTTCCAATCTTTTTCCATATCGATAACCGACCATCCTTTCTCAATTGCCTCATCCAGTCCTTTATCTAATCTGCCGACGGAAGATTTTCTGTCATAAGCCCATTCTCTAATAGAATCGGTATGATGCAGGTATAATTTAAAACTAGGATATGAATTGGCATCAGTCCAACGTAGCATTTGTAAATCACCATCTGAATTACCTGAAGCAAAAACAGGTTTTCTTCCTATATATTGATTGATCCCTTCAGGCTTCCCTTCTTTGTCATCAATAAAATTTAGTTCTGGTAATCTTCTTATAACCGGATTTCCATCATTATAATCATATTTTGTTTTGATACTACTACCTATTACTTGATCTTTTGGAATACCATAAACACCTTCAACCCAAGGACGCATAAATTCAATACCTCCCCCAGATACGATAAAGGTTTTAAAATCATGATCTCTTAGATAATTCAATAATTCCAACATAGGTTGATACACCAAATCGGTATAGGGCCTATCAAAACGTGGGTGTTTTGCAGTGGCCAACCAATCTTTTACTATTTGTTCAAATTCATCAACAGTATTTCCTCCATGTGTCGCCATTACTATCTGGATGAGCCCATGCTCTCCATAAGACATTAAAGTAGCCATGTCATCTTCCAGAACGGATTGATAAGGTTGGGTTGTTTTCCATTCAGGATGTTCAGGTGCTAAGGCTTTAATACGATCCATAGCAAAAAACAACTGAAAATACGCAGGTTGTTCTGACCATAAATTTCCATCATTATCAAAAGCAGCTATTCGTTCACTCACAGGAATGTAATTATCACTTCCTTCGGTAGTTACAGCATTAACATAGTTTACTATAGCCTGTTTAGTATTCCCTTCATTCCAGGAAGGTAAGGGATCAATGATCTCATCAATTGTTGTTGTTATTTCACCTGTGGAATTTATCTTCTCTTTACAAGAAAATAAAACCAATGAAATGAATAGAATGCTTAATATTTTTTTCATTTTGTGTTTATTTAAAAAAATGATTGGCAGCAATATGAAACCATTTTGCTGCCAATCCTAAATATATTTATTTTAAGCAGCTTTTGCTTAATTCCCAGGTCTTGAAGTCATTTTCTTAACCACAGCATCAATACTTAAACTACCCCCTTGTACAGGTGGAAAATCTTTGAAAGAAGACAAAAATTTACCAGCTATGGCTTGTGCAGGCACAAACATCCACATATTATCTCCGTACCATCTGGTATATAAAGCCGATTTCCAAGATACCTCGAAAGGATCTGCTCTTAAGTTTATAACTAATGGCCAAGCTGGTGTTTTTCGGTACGCTTCATTTATTGAACCTTCCATATAGGTAAAATGTAGTTTCCAATCGTTATAACGAATCGCATTTAAATTTCCTCCAGCATCAAAATAAAAAATTTCTTTGCGTGGTGCTTCTTTAGTTTCGCCTTTCCAGAAAGGCAGTAAATTATAACCATCTAAATGTGCCTTAAACGTTTTACCCGCGGCACTATGGCCTTTTAATAATTTTTCTTTTACATCAGGCACACCTGCTGCTGCCAATAAGGTTGGCATCATATCTTCATGTGAATAAATGTTGTTATCAATGGTTCCTGGTTTGATAACCCCAGGCCAACGAATCACACAAGGTGCTCTAAAACCACCTTCCCAAGTTGATCCTTTTTCTCCTGCAAAAGGAGTTGTACCACCATCAGGCCAAGTAAATTTTTCAGCACCATTATCGGTAGAATACATGATAATAGTGTTATCGATAATTTTCAATTCTTCTAATTTTGCCAATACGGTACCAATCGCTTTGTCATGCTCCACCATGCCATCAGGATAAAGACCAATACCGGTTACCCCTTCACTTTCTTCTTTAAGGTGTGTCCAAACATGCATACGGGTGGCACTTAACCAAACAAAGAACGGTTTCCCGGCTTTGTGAGCGCGTTCAATAAAATCGATGGCTGCAGCAGTAAATTCTTCATCGGCCGTTTCCATACGTTTTCTGGTCATTGGGCCGGTATCTTCAATCTTTCCATCGGCATAGGAATGTAATACACCTCGTGGTCCATATTTTTTATGAAATTCTGGATCTTTTGGGTAATAATAGGTTTCTGGCTCTTCTTCCGCATTTAAGTGGTATAAGTTTCCGAAAAACTCATCAAACCCATGATTTGTTGGTAACATTTCATCTCGGTCACCTAAGTGATTTTTTCCAAACTGACCTGACGTGTAGCCTTGAGGTTTTAATAATTCTGCAATAGTAGGCTGATTAGGCTGAATACCTTGGTCTGCACCAGGCATACCAATAGTTAACAACCCCGTTCTAAAAGGGTGTTGCCCTAAAATAAAAGCAGCACGACCTGCTGTACAGGATTGTTGTGCATACCAATCGGTAAATACAGCACCTTCATGACCAATACGATCAATATTTGGCGTTTGATAACCCATCATACCCTGGCTGTTTATACTAATATTGGAATAGCCAATATCGTCTCCCCAGATTACGAGGATATTGGGTTTGTTTTGTGCTTGACTAAAACCAAATACAGATACCAATAGAAACATTAATAAATTTCTTTTCATTGTTACTTTTTTATAAATTAAAATTAATGGCAACAAGTTAAACAAAAACATTTATAAAAAAAAGCCCTGATATTTTTATCAAGGCTCCTTTTCTAATAATTTGGGTTTAATTTCTGTTTTCCTGAAGTTTTTGCAATACGGCATCTAAATTAAAACTACCCGGTTTTTGACGCGGTGGAAACGCTTGATAAGTAGCTAAATGTTGTGAAACAATATTAACAGCAGGTAATATTAAATATACGCGCTCAAAACGCCACGAATTATAACTTTCCGCTTCATGATCAGCACGTTCAAATGGATCACCACGTAAATCAAATAGTTTTGGCACACGTAGCGTTACAAAGGGCTCTTCCCAAACACCAAAACCATGGGCGCGTTGTTCCATAAATACCATTTTCCATCTATTATATCTCAAATTCGCTAGGTTACCGTCATCTGTCCAATAGAAAAATTCTTTTCTTGGTGCTTCTTTAACCTCACCTTTAAAATAAGGCAATAGATTATACCCGTCTAAATGCACTTTAAAGTTTCTTCCATTAGCGGAATGCCCCTTTAATAGTTTTTCTTTAATATTCGGTTCACCAACGGCAGCCATAATAGTAGGTAGCATATCTTCATGAGAGAACACATCATTATAATACGTTCCTGGCTCAATTACGCCTGGCCATTTTATAAAGGTTGGCACTCTATAGCCGCCTTCCCAGTTTGAATTCTTTTCATTTCTAAACGGTGACATGCCACCATCAGGCCAAGAAAAAATTTCAGCACCGTTATCACTAGAATACATCACAATGGTGTTTTCATCTAGGCCTAATTCTTCCAGTTTATCTAAAATCTGCCCAACATGATTGTCGTGCTCTGTCATGCCATCAGCATATATTCCAAGACCTGTTGCACCTTCAGATTCTGGTTTTAGATGGGTATTAATGTGCATACGCGTTGTATTATACCAAAGGAAAAACGGTTCGTCTTTCTTGCTGGCACGTTCCATGAAATCTATGGCTCCGGCAGTGATTTCGTCATCTATGGTTTCCATGCGTTTTTTGGTGAGTGGGCCTGTATCTTCAATTTTTCCATCAGAAGATGATCTGATAACCCCTCTTGGACCGAATTTTTTCTTGAATTCTGGGTCTTGCGGATAGTCTGGATGTTCTGGTTCTTCTTCAGCATTCAAGTGGTAAAGATTACCCATAAACTCGTCAAAACCATGGTTGGTTGGTAGCATTTCATCTAAATCTCCCAAGTGGTTTTTGCCGTATTGGGCTGTTTGATATCCGTGATTTTTAAGTAGTTCGGCAATAGTAGGATCTTTTTCTGAGAGCCCTTCAGGTGCTCCAGGTAAACCTACTTTAAGTAAACCTGTTCTAAAAGGACTTTGTCCAGTAATAAAAGCGGCTCTACCTGCTGTACAGCTTTGTTGCCCATACCAATCGGTGAAGTTAGCACCTTCGTGGGCTATTCGGTCAATGTTGGGTGTTTTGTAGCCCATCATCCCATGGTTGTTGGCACTTACGTTAAACCAACCCACATCATCTCCCCAAATAATTAAAATATTGGGTTTTTTGTTTTGGGCTTGTGAGATACCAAAACAAGCAATAAGTAATAGTGTGAAAAATAATTTCTTCATAATTTTGTTTTAATGAATTTTAATGGATTTTTATTGACATGTAATATAATTAATATTCTGTTAAAATACTTAAACTTATCTTCTATATTTATTTATATGTATCAAAAATCTCTATAAGAGTATTTAAATATTTAATGATCAATAATTTATTAACAATTTTTTAAAGCTTTTTACTGACACCAATATTTATGGCGTAAGTACTGTACTCCTTTTTAAAATCGTAATTTACAGAAGGGAAAAGTCCCCAATCGTTTCCTAACTCAAATTCATATTCTACACTAGTTCTAAAAATGGCTATATTCTTATTTTTCTCAAATTCTATTCCTGGTCCTAATAAAAAACTCCACCTATTATGGAATTCATAGCCAAATAATAAACCTGTTACCAAGGCATTTTCACGAGTCAATTCTTCTTTTTTGAAGTCGACCTGATATGTGTTTAGTTCTAAGTCCACCACTGCACCAATTTTCCAACCTTTTGCAAATTGGATAAAATAATCTATACCAATAGTAGGAACAAAAACCTCTTTAGTTTTAATGCCTTCTTCTATTGCTGCTGGAATATGGGTATAACCAAATACTAAAGCTAGTTTATGAATTTTACGTTCTTCTGATCCTTCCTTTTGACTTTCTTGGGCAAAGCCATGTAGTATAAAAAACATTGTTAATATTAAAAGTGAAAGTGTTCTTTTCATAGGTGTTATGGTTTTATAAT
>JAHENA010000147.1 GCA_024643405.1 Flavobacteriales bacterium
CGGGATAATAGGAACTTTTGTTCCGCTTAGTATTCTACATTTTATTTAAAATAATATAACAACCTTGGGCTGTATTTTATACAGGTTCTTAGCCTTCACTGGTCATAATGAATAATGGATTCATTTCAAAGCTATTATAAAAAGGACGTAAACGTTCTGTATTATAGAATTTATTTATATTCACTAGTTTTGATTTGCCTACAACCACATCAATCGGGACATTGTCATAACGCCCGTTTTTAAGCACTACAAGACGGCCATGAATACCTTTTAGAATTAAATCCAGGGCAAGGTTTCCGTAGGCCATTGGAACGATAGAATCAACGGCATCCGGATCACCGCCACGTACCAAATAACCTAATTTTTGGTTAATCACATTGACTTGTTTTCCATTATTATATTTAGGAGACAACATTTTTAAACGGTCTGAAACCAAATCGCCAATACCTCCTAATTTTGCATGACCAAACTGATCTTTTTCGCCATCCTTAAAAATCATTTCACCACCTTTGAACGTAGCGCCTTCTGATACTAAAACAACAGAATAGTTACTTGGATTTTCATTTCTGTCCTGAACCATTTGCTCAGTTAGTACATCAATATCAAATTGATATTCGGGAATGACACAACGATTGGCAGCACCTGCCATGGTTGGTAACATGGCGGTAAATCCGGCATACCTGCCAAACACTTCAAGAACAAGAAATCGTTCGTGAGATCCTGCAGAAGTTCGAAGTGTGTTGGTCATATTAATCGTTCGTGTAATACATGTACTGAAACCAATACAATAATCAGTTCCGGGAACATCGTTATCCATAGTTTTAGGAATGGCAACCACTTTAAAGCCTTCCTGATACAGTCTTACACCATAACTTAAAGTATCATCACCGCCTATAGGTATTAAATAATCTACACCTAAATAGGCTAAATTAGACAACACTACTTTGGTCATGTCATTATATTCCTCCTGATATGAATCCTGATGATGCTCTGGCACACTTGCTTTAGGTAAATGACTTGGTCTTGTTCTGGAACTATGTAAAAATGTACCGCCGGTTCTACCAGCCCTATTAACTAAAGTTTGTGTTAATTCAATATAGTTATTGCTATTATCATCTTTTGGGTTCTGAGTCATTTCTACAATTCCTGCCCAACCGCGTCTTAATCCAATGACTTTGTATCCTTCTCGACTTGCGCGTATAGTAATTGCCCGAATTGCAGGATTTAGCCCCGGAACATCACCACCTCCTGTGAGTATAGCTATGGTTCCTTTTGTTGTACTTACCATAATGTTTCAATTAATTTAATTAGAATAGAGATTACGATTCTTTTTTTGTGCGTACACTAAGTTAAGCCTTTTTGATTAAAAAATTTTAAAATTCTTAATCAAGTTGGCTTTTAAAATACTAAAAATCAAGTCTAAAATTTAGCCGATAACATTCATTAGATGCTGGGTGATGTTTTTTCACTGAGCAATTTTTGTTTAAATTTTACAGAGAATTTTATAAATGGTATGGGTTGGCTATCATAAGTATGTTGCCACATGTAATTTGAGGCCTTTTAATTGCCATAAAGAAAAGAAATTCAGAAATAATGAGCTGTAAAAGACGTTGGGATGCCTTTATGCATTCGGTTCAATATGTATGAGGACGTGCCCCAGATTTGGTATTTCTTTTCGTAAATAATCTTTGAGTTTATGGGCAATATCGTGTCCTGCTTTTACAGAAATTTCACTATTAACAATGGCATGTAAATCTACATGAAATTTCATTCCGGCTTTTCTAATAAAACATTTCTCAGTTCCTAATACACCTTGTACTTCCATAGATTTTTCTCTAATTTCAAGTATCAAATCGGCATAAAGTTGTTCGTCCATGACTTCGCCCAAAGCAGGTCTTAAAATCAGGTAGCTATTATATAAAATAAAAGCAGATGCAAATAAAGCGGCCCAATCATCTGCGGTTTCATAACCTTTTCCAAATATGAGTGCTATTGAAATTCCAATAAAGGCCATTACCGAAGTTATGGCATCACTTCTATGATGCCAAGCATCAGCTTTAAGAGAAGAACTGTTGGTGAGTTTACTTTTCCTGACAACAATTTGAAATGAGATTTCTTTCCAAACTATAATGAGACCTAATACAATTAAAGTCCAGGGTTTTGGTATTTTGTGTGGTGTCTGGATGTTTTGAATACTTTCATGAGCGATAATTGTAGCAGAAACAACTAGGAAAGAGGCTACGGCAAATGTAATTAAAGGTTCAATTTTACCGTGACCATAAGGATGATTTTCATCTGCGGGTCGTTTGGCATATTTAAATCCTAATAATACCAAAAGCGAGGCAAAAATATCTGTTGTGGATTCAATAGCATCTGCAATTAAGGCATAAGAGTTGCCAAAAAACCCCGCAAGGCCTTTTATGAGTGCTAAAACAGTATTTCCAATGATGCTGAAGTAGGTGGTTCTTATGGCAGTTTGTTCGTTAGTCATTGTTTTGTTTGGGTAGTATACAAGGTGTCTGATTCAGATTCGTTGTCTGGTTGAGCACCGAAATTAACAAATAAAAACCGAATATAAAACCAGTGAGATACGAGCAGTGCGAGATGATGAAATAATTTTTGTAAGCAGTTAAGAACAAGCAATTTATTTGGCTGAGTTCTACCTAGTTTGATTTCATTATTGTTTATTTTGGAAATTCTTGATAGCGGGATTTAAATTTCGCACTTTTTTTATTAATATTGCCCTTTAATTTTTCAAGAACTCTTACTTTTTAATAAATTCTAATATTATGAAAAAAATAACTTTATTATGTGTGTTAATTGTAGCAGGCTTTGCCTCTAATGTATTTGGTCAAGCCAGAAGTGAATTAAATTTTGGCCTTATAGGTGTTAATTACGAAATTCCAGTACATAAAGATATTACTATTGCTCCCGGTGCATCCACTAATTTTGATCTTAATTGGTTAACATTAAACGTGAAAGCAAATTACTATTTTGATAGTTTATTGGAGTTGACAGATGATGCTTGGGATGTTTATGGTGGTGCTGGAGCAGGTTTTGCATTTTATAATGGAAATGATAATAAAGATAATGGTTTTGATATAGGTCTGCATGTAGGCGGAAGATGGTTCTGGAATGATAAATGGGGAATTTATTTAGAACTTGGTGGAGGAAGCACTCAAGGAGCGACAGGCGGGCTAGGATTGACAGTCAAATTATAAAAATATTTAAATAAAGTCTTCTAGAATTAGTTTCAAAGAAGACTTTATTTATTTTGTTTGTGTAGTTAAACGGTGTAGAACTTTCTTGGCAATGAATTATACGGATTGTTGTACCCCGTTTAATTTTCATTTAGCAACATGACTTTTTTTGTTGAATTGGTGGACAAGGCACGGTTCCATATGAACAATAAACGCAACAATCTCCTTCTTTTGGTTTTAGAACCGTTTTACAATTCTCACACTCATAAAAGAATTGACAAGCATTAGTTGGCATAACTTCTACTTTTTTATGTCCGCAGTTTGGACAGGTGATTTCTGATTTTAATATTAGTTCCATTTAATTTTCTTTTCTGTCCGTTACTTTGTAGCCTGTTGAGTTAATTGCTTTCTCGATTTCCGTTTCGTTGGTTTTGGTTTTGTCAAATTCTATGATTGCATTTCCATTTTCGTAGGACGCTTTTGAGTTTACAATTCCGTTGAGTTTATTTACTTCGTAATTAACCAGTACTTCGCAACTCACACAAGTCATTCCGCTGATTTCAAATACAGTCATTTTAATGTCCGATTTGTCAACTATGCTTACTTGTTTTTCTGTGTTTGGGTAAAAAATGACTGAATAGTAGGGGAAAGCCATCATTATAATTACAAAGACAGTTATGATTCCTAAAAATGTTTTTGTTTGAAAAAATGTGGTTTTTTCATCCGTCTCACATTCGCAGTCAATTTCTTTCTTGAGGTTTATTTTTTGATACCAAGCAAATACTAGCACCAAAACTGTCAGTCCAATTAAATAGGGTCTAAAAGGCTCAATCCAGGAGAATGTTGAAGCAATTCCGCTTGTTCCTGCGATAAGGGCCAAAACTGGTGTTATACAACATAAAGACGCTGTAATTGCAGTGAGCAAACCTGCACCAATTAATTTGTTTTCACTTTTCATTTTTTTCAAATGGTGTGCAACGGTTGGCTGTAAGAAACGAAGTTAGTAAAAGTGCGAGGAATTTCCGTAGGAAATTCAATAACAATAAACAATAAACATTGTTGCACACGGTATATAATTTTATGAATACTATTCTAAAGTCCTAAAGACAACTATTATGAATCCAATCATGAAGATTGTTGTAAAAATAAGTTTGTTATATTTAGCCAACCAATTGGGAAGGAAAATATCAAAATTGTCATATTTTGAATCCGAATATTTTCG
>JAHENA010000148.1 GCA_024643405.1 Flavobacteriales bacterium
TTACCATTCCGAACAGGGAAGTTAAGCCCGTTAGCGCCGATGGTACTGCACCAGTGGGAGAGTAGGCCGCCGCCTTTTTTTGAAGCCCCTTCACAGCAATGTGGAGGGGTTTTTGTTTTTGTATGGATGATTTAATCAAAAAAAACGCTAATCTAAAAAATTAGTGTTTTTAAAAGATATTATAAGAAATATGATTTAATTTTTCAAATTACTTTTTCTATAATCACGTAAATAAGCCACTATTTCTTCAGTAACAACCAACTTATGTTCGGCAATATCTGGTCGAATAATTTTTTTAACTTTTTCGTTTTCAATTTCAACAACTTGAGGATCGAAAGCTATATATGAATAATAGGAATTAATTAAAACTTTTTCCATATCAATTACGCGATCCAAAGAAATTATGGTATTCAGAATATAAGGAGAATTAATCTTTTTGTTTGCCATATATAAGTTAATCATATACCAAATGGACTGCTTAACCCATTTATTTTTCATTAATTCGGTTGTAATTTCCCATGTATAATCATTTGGATAAATAATATTATAGTATTTTTTATTTGTTAATACCATAACAGCTTCTTTAGTATATCTAATTGTATCTCCTTTTGTAATAACAATTGGATTATAAAGATCATTTAACCAAATTTTAGACTGTTGCTCTAATTGTTTAGGTATTTTAAAATTTCCAAACTCAATAATGCTATCATTTTGACAGATAGCATTAAAGCCACATATTGTTAAAAATAAAGCAGATATTATTTTAAGGGACATATATAAAAACTTTCAACTTAAAATATTATAATATTCAATACTAATTATTTGCTAAATAACTTGAATTATTATTTATAAGATTCACTTTCTCCTCCAGGGATTTTAGTCGATTGTTGGTTGCATCTATTTCATTTTTGAAATTTTTTAATATCTTCAGGTACTTACCATTATGAACGCCAATGACAGTATTTACCATTTTTGGACCGTCTGATAAGTTAGTTTCCCAAGATCTACCTACAATAAATTTTGAATCTTCAATTGTAATTTCACTAGGATTTTTTGCAATTCCATATCCGGGAATGCTTATATCTGCAACTATATAATCACCACTATTAACTTTTCCCATTATTTTTACAGGAATTTGCCCCATAAAAGCAACATTATTACCTAAATTTTCTTTATTCTTTTCTGGAATATTTCCTAACATTATAGGTTTTTCTGAAACAGCCATAATCTGTTGAGCTCCAACAAGATTTTTGCTTATTTTTCCGCTGATAACTCCCACAATATCTCCTTTTGTAATTACCTCCTCTGGGTTTTTTCTTTCCAACCATTCAGCATAGTCTCCATTTCCGGAAACATATTCTACTCCAATACTGTTGTAATTATCAACAATATATGAAAATTGTCTAATTGCCCCTGTAAATGCATCCAAGAGATCTAAACCTACTGTTTTTTGAATAAAGTCAGTTAAGTAGACACCGTCAAAAAAATTGTTCCCCCATTCAGTTACCGAAACCGCTCGAATATATCCCAAAGCCCGATTTTCTTTATCAGAAAAATCAATAAAATGGTTTGAATTTGTTAAACTATTGTTGACATTAACAAAATTTATGTTAGGCATACTCAAACTAGGTAAACCTGAAATAGGACATGTTTCTGGAAATTTTGGAAGCTCAAATCCTGGAATTAAAACGGTATAAGGGGGATCTGGACTCCAAGAATCTTTTACTATTACATCCATAAAGGAATTTACCGCATCAAAAATAGTTTTATTCGTTAAAGCAGGAACACCTACTGGTAAACCCAATGCGTCATTTAATTCTTCACCAAGTTTAGCTACCAAATTGCAAGCTGTGCCAGTAATCCACGCAGAAGGTATCAATTTTAATGGATCCGTGGGATCAAAAGAACGTGAGCCATCTATATAACCACGTATTGTCTGAATATTATCATCTAATATTTCTGCTATGGGATTTGGTGAATTAAGATATGCTCCGCCATCCCAAGCAGGATGAGTTTTTCCTAATTTTATTTTAATACCATCGCCATTTCCACCATTGGTATTCGTAAATGAGGCCACATGACTTGCATTATCGTTAACAACATTAAAATTATCATTAAGAGTCATTGAACCATTCACTTCAAGAGTTCCGGTTAACAAGGTGGGTTTTTCATTATTAACATTTAAAGCTTCATTAAGATTAGTAATTCCATCTACCTGTAGTTCTCCTGTTAAGGTTGTTTTTTTAGCATTATTGACATTTAGCGCTTCATTAAGATCCGTAATGCCATCAACGTTCAGCTTGGCATCCAAATCTGTATCCTTATTTACATTTAGGACGCCTGTCAAAAGAGTTGAACTCATGCTTTCAACTGTAAAATTACCATAATTAATTGTTTGACCTCTTGGGCTAAATGTGTCGTTGTAATTTAGCCACACATCTCTACCAACTCTTAAATCTTTATCTATTTGAGTTTCATCACCTCGTACCCTAAAATTTCCGCCTAAATTTAACCCAACACCATCTGGTGTAATTAGTTCTCCATCTGCAGTAATTCTAAGTCTTTCCTGATTATTGGTAACAATTACTAAATCCGCTGCATCAGTAGTTCCCAATTTTGCATTGGCAGGATCAGACGAAGTATTTCCAAATAAACTCCAAACATTAGCTGCAACATCTGTATTTTCATCCGTAGGTTTACCAGTTCTTGAGGAACTTTTATCCATAAGTTTTGAAGCTGTCATTGCATGAAAAGCATATGGAACTGCGAGTAGTTTACTTGAGCTTATAGTCTCAAAATCAAGACTTCCTTTACCCTTAATTGCCACTGTCATCCAAATATCGTTTGAAGACCAAGGAATGTTATCAAAATCTCCTACTTTCATTGTACCTTCACCAATTACAATTGAAAATAGTCCCAATTGATTGGTTTTTAAGGTGTGTATTT
The DNA here is from genome assembly GCA_024643405.1 of Flavobacteriales bacterium. GTDB lineage: Bacteria > Bacteroidota > Bacteroidia > Flavobacteriales > Flavobacteriaceae > Yeosuana. The sequence continues at coordinate 2,947 of JAHENA010000148.1, forward strand.
CAGAATAAACAGTTTCTGTTTGATCATTATTTAGGCTTATCTTTAATGTAATATTTTGATTCGGTAACACCTTACCACCCAGATCTCTTGCCACTGCTTGATATTTCATACCATTTGATGAATTCTGAGATACACCGTAAAAAAAGCAGCATAGTAAAACTATTATACTCAAATTTATTTTTTTCATAATTTCTAAACTTTTAGTTGGTTAATATTTTATTATTTTGTGGATTGTCCCAGCGTTATTATTATTTTGTAGAACTTTTAGCATATAGACGCCAGATTCTAAATTTTGCACATTTAAATCAATCTCCTTATTAAATAGAAACCCCTTTTTTTGGTCCACAAGTTGACCATTTGTAGTGAATATCAAAAAGGTCATTTCTTGATCCTTATGATCGGGCATTCTAATGTGAATTAAGGAACTCGTTGGATTTGGATAGATAGTTGCAAATATTTCAGCATTAAAAGATTCATCCATTATTAAGTATGGCTGCTGAAAACCTTCAGAATAGATAAAGTCCCTGAAAGTTAAAGTTTCACTCCATGGTTCACCTAGTGTCCAATCTAAAACTAGATCTTGGTCAGTACTAATACTTTCATTTCCTTGATTAGAAATAATGTCATTAGATATTTTTTGGGAAAATGTTAAGTTGATACAAATCAAACTAACAAAAAGCAGTAAATTATTGTATTTCATTTATGGTTGGTTAAAATTAATTTCAATACTCCAAAATGAAATAGGTGAAGTGGCGTAGAAGAGAGGGTTAGTTACCTAAATAGATAAATATATTCAATGAGTATTATCTCATTTTTTGAGATTAAATTCTGTATAAACAAAGTAGCATTTTGCTAAATAAGATATTAAACTTTAATTTTAAAGTTATTAAATTATAATAAATTATTTGCATTCAGTTCTAATTTTTTTTCTTTTTTTAGCTAAAATGTCATTTTTTTCAGTTGAATGGTAAAAATCATTCCCTGTTAAATTAATTATATAATTGTAATTAATTATAAAACGCTCTAAATTATTAATCCTCAAGCGTTTGATTCATTAAAAACATTTAATTTAATATTTCACTAGCTTCACGGTTTTTATGTTACCTGACCGGGTGACCTTTACCATGTTTAGGTAGGCTTCAAATTTACTTCCAAAATGATACTTCTTACGCGAATTTGAACTATTGATGGTGTCTGTAGGATTTAGCCATAGTAATTAATAACAGTACCTTTTTAAGTAATACATATGCTTTTGTACGCAGAGTCATTGACAATGTAATCGGGATCTATTTTGATAAAATAAATTGAATTACTAAACACGTGAATTTTCAAATCTAGGAATTCTTTTTAAACATACTATCCATTATGGTCATAATACCTTTAAAAGCAAAGAAAATGGCAAGAATCGAAACGATAATTCCAAGTATTAAAATAAGATAGTATAATTGTTTTTCTGAATTGCTGAAAG
>JAHENA010000149.1 GCA_024643405.1 Flavobacteriales bacterium
AAAAATTGTAATCAGTTGGGGTAGAAGTTCGCCATCTAAACTCTAAAGGGATTTCAAGCAGATAAGTTGAAAATTTATTTTTAGTATAAGGTGTTACGCTTTTATCTAATATTGAATATTCAATTTCCTGCTCATTGTTTTTCGATATGAGAAGATTTTGATTGTATGAATTAGAAGAGATTCCAAGTCCCAAACCAATAGCAACATTTCTTTTTTTATTGATAGGCATATCTCTTATAAAACCAACATGAAACCCACTTGAAAATCCAGATTGGGAAATGCCTTCAAGCTTTCTGCCCAACAAGTTATAGGTAACAGAAATGTAAAACTGGTCTTCCCTATACTCATTATCGATAGAAGTAGTGTCTGAAACAGAAATTTGCCCAAATATTAACTGACTAAAAAACAAAAACAGAATAATCGAATAATAGCGTCCCATATAACAAATATAATTGTTTATTATAATCTTAGATGTTGCCTTGATACAAAAAAAGCACCCAAATAGGGTGCTTTTTTTATTAATTTTAAATAATAAAATTAGTTTCAGTTTTCAGAGACATCTCCTTTTTTGGTAGTGTAGTTGATTTTTAAAGCATTGACTTTTCTAAGTTCTTGCTTAATATCTCCTACTAATCCCATATTAGCATCTTTATCTACTTTTAAAGCTGTTGTTAAAAAAGGCACCAACTCTTCTCGTTTAGAAGCTCTTTCAGCTGCGATAAAAGCAGCAATATCTTTAACATCAGCAAATTTATCATTTAACTGAATACGTGATTCAGTTCCGTATTGCCCTTGAAATCTTTCAGAAGGTTGCCCAGCATAGATATACATTACCAAATCCTTTTTGTCCAATTTTTCAAGTTGGTCTGCAAAAGGCAATGTGTTTTTAATCAATAATGTATTTTCTCTCATTACAGTAGCTACCATAAAAAAGAACAATAACATAAAAACAATATCTGGTAATGAAGCTGTAGATATAGCTGGTAATTCTCCTGTTTTTTTCTTTTTAAATTTAGACATAATCCTATTTTTTCTAAATTATTGAACTTCAGATAATTTTTGAGGATACTCAAGTTTTATCTTTTCAATTTTTTCTTTTAAACTTACTTTATTACCAACCCAATTTACATTATCGTAGTTAGCCTGCATTTCAGTTAAGGTTATTCCATAAAGCTCCATTGCTCTCCTATCTCTTAATTGATTATAAGCTGCCACTAATTCATTTTGAACTGAAATATATGTCGAATAGGTTGTTTCCCTTTCATTTTTCAATGAAATAATAGCTTTATCTGGATTATCAGAAGATGAAGGGTTACGTTTTCCTTTACAATAGCTACAAGCATCGTCTCCAGTTCCCCCTCCGTTATCTAAGAACTCTACAGCAGCTTTACGTAAATTTTTAAGCTCCATAAGTTCATCTTCAACCAATAATTGATCTTTACCATTAATCAAAACAGTAAATATATTTTTCTGTTTGATGATTACATCCTCCTCACTATCTTCTATTGGTGGAAGTTTACGGTTAATACCAGTATCCGTCTCTATAGTTGTTGTGACCAAGAAAAATATAAGAAGTAAAAATGCAATATCTGCCATGGATCCTGCATTAACCTCTGGTGCTGCACGTTTTGCCATAACTATTTAATCATTTTTTTAATTCCAAATAATAACATCGTTGCTGCTGCTGCAACCATTAAAATGTAAAAGGAAACCAATCCTGCTCCAACAATTTGTGATTCTCCTGCAGTAACTTCAAGCCCATTATATTTATAAATTGTTGCATCGCCACCGGAAACGACATATCCAATAACTAGAACCCCGATAAAAGCTCCCGCTCCTATTAATGTACTTCTGAGTGATCCTCTTTGAGTGAATAAGTTTTTCAATACAAAATACAATACAAATACTAAAGTTATAGCTAAAATAACATAAGCAACATAAGCTATTGGATCTACAGAACCATCATCTCCTGCCTTAATCGCCTCATCACCTACAGATATGATTCTGATCAAAAAGATGATACCAATTAATCCAAGTGCCGCAGCTACTATTTTTAAAATTTTATACATAATTTTTAAAATTAATGTGGTTTATTTTTTACTTCTAATTAGCAAATCCATTAAAGTAATGGATGCATCTTCCATTTCATTTACAATACTGTCAATTTTAGCAACAATATAATTATAAAATATTTGAAGTATAATAGCCACAATAAGTCCAAATACTGTTGTTAAAAGTGCAACTTTGATACCTCCAGCAACTAATGATGGTTGCATATCTCCTGCCGCTTCAATTTTATCAAAAGCTTGAATCATCCCAATTACAGTTCCCATGAAACCAAGCATAGGAGCCAATGCAATAAATAATGAAATCCAAGATACATTTTTTTCTAATTGACCCATTTGTACGCCTCCATAAGCTACAACAGCTTTTTCAACGGCATCCAAGCCTTCGTCTGTTCTATCTAATCCTTGATAAAAAATAGATGCAACAGGTCCTTTTGTGTTTCTGCATACTTCTTTAGCAGCTTCAACGCCTCCAGATGCTAAAGCATCTTCAACACTTTGAGTTAGTTTTTTGGTGTTAGTTGTTGATAGGTTTAAGAATATAATTCTTTCAATTGCTATCGCCAGTCCTAATATAAGACATAACAATACAATGCCCATAAATCCAGGCCCACCTTCAATAAAACGCTTTTTTAATTCTTGATGGAACCCAAGTTCTTCAGCAGGAGCTGCCGCTTCTTCATCTTGAGTTACCGTTGCAACAGAAGTTGCTGTTGTTGTTGTGTATGCATTTGCATTAACAGTTCCGAATGCCATGATTCCTGCTATGGCTAGGATAGAAAATAGTCTTTTCATTGGTCTTAATCTTAATTTTATTAGTTAAAGTGTTAAAGATATAAAAAATTTATAATTAAAAAATAAAAATCACAACAGAGAAAATAGGAAAAATAGCATTAACCTTTAAATCTAGCAATTGTAATCAAAAGCATTCTGATGTAAACTTAATTATTTTCAAAAAAAATGCTTTCGCAGAGAGGAAGGGATTCGAACCCTCGATACGCTTTTGGCGTATACACACTTTCCAGGCGTGCGCCTTCGACCACTCGGCCACCTCTCTGTAATTTAATTTAATTACAGTGGGTCAAATAACAAAAAATTCTTGAGAGGTTAAAATTTTAAGCGTTAATTTTAAAAGTTAATTTTTATGTCATTTCACCTCTTAAAGAAGTTTCAAATATAGTTTTAAAAGTTTTTGTTGAAATATTCTCCCCTAACATATACATGAGTTTTGCTATAGCTGCTTCGGTTGTGATATCTCTTCCGGAAATAACACCTATACTTTTTAGTTGAGTGCTAGTCTCGTATTGACCCATTATCACACTACCTCCTGAGCATTGTGTCACATTAATTATTTGAGCTCCTCTTTTAATGGTTTGATTTAAAAGATCAATAAACCATTTTTCGTTTGTGGTATTTCCAGCGCCATAGGTTTCTAAAATGATTCCTTTAATATGGTTTGCATTTAAAACTGTTTCCAAAACTAATTTTGATATCCCAGGAAAGAGCTTTATTAAAAAAATATTGGTGTAAAGGTTTTTGTGAACCTTCAATTTTTTTCTTGTATTGGGTTTTAACAACTTATCAGTGTTCACTTTTAAATGAACTCCTGACTCTGCCAAATGGGGATAATTTAAAGATTCAAAAGCCTCAAAATGTTCTGCATTTATTTTAGTCGTTCGGTTACCTCTATATAATTTGTATTCAAAATACAACCCCACTTCTTTAATTACAGGCTTATTGTTTTTTTGCAAAGATGCCATTTGTATCGATGTAATTAAATTCTCTTTTGCATCAGTTCGTAAATCTCCTATTGGCAATTGGGATCCTGTGAAAATAACAGGTTTTGCTAAGTTCTCAAGCATAAAGCTTAATGCTGAAGCCGAATAACTCATGGTATCACTACCATGAAGTACAACAAAACCATCAAACTCTTCATAATAGTTTTCAATAATTTCAGCAATTTTGACCCAATATTCAGGATTCATGTTTGAAGAATCTATAGGCTTTTTAAAAGATTTAGTGGTAATCTCACAATCCAAAAGCTTTAATTCTGGAATTTGACCCAATAGGTTTTTAAAATCGAATGCCTTTAATACTCCGGTATTGGCGTCTTTTACCATCCCAATCGTTCCTCCAGTATATATTAATAGAATTTTAGGTTGCATCGTATTATTATATTTTAAAAATATCCATTGAATTTTGAGTAGTAATTTCGGCAATTCTTTCTTTAGAAATACCATAAAGTTCTGACAGTTTATCCAACACCATTATTATATAGCTGCTTTCATTCCGTTTACCTCTATAGGGTTT
>JAHENA010000150.1 GCA_024643405.1 Flavobacteriales bacterium
GCCTTTGGAACTTCAGCTCCGGAATTTATTGTAAATATTTTTGCCAGCGCAAATGGTAATACAGAGATCGCAATTGGTAATATCTTGGGAAGTAATATTGCAAATATTCTTTTAATTCTTGGAATATCTGCAATCATTTATCCATTGGTTACAAAAAATAATACTGTTTGGAAGGAAATCCCTCTTAACCTTCTAGCTGCTATATTGCTTGGAATTCTAGTAAATGACTTACGTATAGAAGGTGGCACCTTTTCTGGACTTTCAAGAATCGATGGTTTTGTCCTTTTAGCGTTTTTTATCATCTTTTTATATTACACATTTGGAATATCAAAGGTAACTGGAGAAATATCTGATGAACCAAATATTAAGCAACTTAGTAATCTTAAATCTATATTATATATTGTTTGTGGACTTTTAGGACTTGTTTTGGGTGGCAAATGGATTGTTGACGGGGCAGTAAAAATAGCCGAACTCTTTAATGTGAGCCAATCATTGATTGGACTAACTATAGTCGCAATAGGTACTTCATTGCCGGAACTCGCAACATCAGCAATTGCTGCCTATAAAAAGCAAACAGATATTGCAATTGGTAATGTTGTTGGTTCCAATATCTTTAACATCTTTTGGATATTGGGCTTTAGTGCACTTATTCGCCCGCTACCATTCAGTAAAACTTCAGATTTCGATATTATTATGACTATTCTAGCAAGTGCCATTCTATTCATAATTATGTTCATTGGAAAAAAACACACTATTGAAAAATGGCAAGGAGTAATAATGATTTTAATCTATATAGCTTACATAGTATTTTTAATCATTAATACATAATAAGGCCTATTGATTTTGAACATCCAATTGACCGCTCTGTTAACGCCCCACAAGAAAAATATAACGACTTTGTCATTTCAGTTAAAATGTGATTTAAAGATTATATAAAGCTTCAGATAGGGAAAAATCTAAAGAAAAAATAGAAGTTTATATAAAATCAGCAATGCGTTCTATTTTTATAAACATTCGTACAAGTCGAAATTCTGCGTAAATAAGTCATTTTGTTAGTTTGATTATTCTAAATACTGAATCAAAAATGCAATGACGACACTGAGGGTAAGTGCTAGAGGATTTTAACGCAACGAAACCATACACAAAACCGCTAAACGAAATTTAGAATCTTACTTATACTATAATAAGTCACAAAAAAAACCAGCTGACAGCTGGTTTTTTTATTCAATATCTTTTTAATAGAAATTAGCTATTAACTACTAATCTAAAGCCTTCACCATGAATGTTTAGAATTTCTACTTTTTCATCTGCTTTTAAATACTTACGCAATTTGGCAATATACACGTCCATACTTCTTGAAGTAAAATAATTATCATCTCTCCAAATTTTGGTAAGTGCTAAGGCTCTGGGCATTAAATCATTTTCATGTAAAGCTAATAATCGTAACAATTCGTTTTCTTTTGGCGATAATTTTACTGGGTCTCCACCCTTATATTTTAAAAAGCGTAATTTAGAATTCAAATCAAATGCGCCGATTTTAAATTCAAACTGTTTACTATCTGAAATGGTCTCAGTGGCTTTGCGTTGCATGATTGCCTTAATCTTCATCAGCAACACTTCACTATCAAAAGGTTTATTCAAATAATCATCTGCTCCTACTTTATAGCCTTTCAGCACGTCTTCTTTCATGGTTTTTGCCGTTAAGAAAACAATAGGCACTTCTTTATTTTTTTCACGGATTTCTTTAGCTAATGTAAAACCATCTTTATATGGCATCATGACGTCTAAAATACATAAGTCAAAATCATCCTTTTTGAATTTTTCAAAACCTTCCATACCATTTTTGGCATGAACAACGTCATAATCATTCATCATTAAATAATCTTTTAGAACCGTTCCAAAATTAGGATCGTCTTCTACTAATAAAATTTTCTTGTTTTGTTCTTCCATAATTATGTTATTAGCGGAAGTTTGATGGTAAATATACTTCCTTTATCTTTTTCACTTTCAACTTTTACATGACCTTGATGGTCTTCTACAATTCTTTTTACATACGCCAGACCCAGACCATGACCTTTAACGTTATGTATATTTCCAGTGTATTCTCTATAAAATTTTTCAAATACACGTTTTTGAGCGGCTTTACTCATGCCGCTTCCGTGGTCCTTTATTTTTAATAAAATGTTAGTTCCAACATTTTCTGTGTAAACTTCAATTTCAGGGGCTTCTGGTGAATACTTAATTGCATTATCCAAAATATTGACTATAACATTCGTAAAATGTGTTTCATTCGCCAAAATAGAAGACTTATCTGCATCAAGAAATGTTTTAATATGACCTTTTCTGTCTTCTACAATCAGTTCAACATGTGTTATAGCATCTAAAATTAAGTCGTGTAACTTAACTCTGTCCTTACTGATATTAAGCTCGTTTTTTTCTAGTTTAGATATTCTTAATACATTCTCAACCTGGGCATGCATCCTTTTGTTTTCCTCTTTAATCATATTAAGATAACGAATAACTTTCTCTTTATCATCAATAATCTTGGGGTTTTTTATGGCATCAAGCGCCAAATTTATAGTTGCAATTGGTGTTTTAAATTCATGCGTCATGTTGTTTATAAAATCTGTTTTTATCTGAGAGATTTTACGCTGTTTCACTAATTGATACAAAGCACTTGAATAAGCAATTATTATAATGGATGTGAAAATGACTGATAATAAAATCATACCGATAATGGATGATAAAATAAATTTTCTGTCATTTGGAAAACTTACCAATAGCTTATAATTACTTTGATTGTTCTCATCATAAAAAATGGGAACACTATAGGTTGACTCCGAATTTTTTTCAAAACCATCACTATGCACTTTAGTGGCTAAATCATTCCCATAAATGGCAAACTCATAGTCAATATTTATATTATCTTCTTTAAGTTTCTTAGTTAAAAGACTTGCAATTTGTTCTTTTGTTACACGCTGATAAACAGGAATCGTTTTTGTATAAGCCTTAAAATTTTTATCAAAAAAGTTACGTTCTGCAGGAAGCAAACGGCCGCTATTAATGATATTTACAATAGGTGATTTACTCAAATCTTTCTCAGAAATATCTTCATTTTTATAGACTTCAAGATTTGAACTACCGATGATATTTTTGATATTAATACTATCTAAACCGATGTCAAAGAGCGACGAAGATAATTTATAGTTCTCTTCTAAAACTCCACTTTTATAAATAAGTGTTTCTTTTGTATTGCTGTTCTGTTGGTAAATAAATAATTGAGATACCGCTACAGAATCAACTTTTTTATCATTTATTAATTTTTGATACTTTTCAAAATAAGTGTCTAATTCATTATCCTCAATCGCATTAGACACATAACTCAAGGCTTTTTTTACATTGAAAGTAAACCTTTCTCTTTCATTTTTTACCGAATCCTTTATATAATATGCCTGAACAAATATGATTCCTATAAGAGACATACTCATTAACAGAACCAACAGGACAAAAACTCTCTTGCTCATTATTCAAAATTAACATTTTAACATTTAGCGGTCTTATGATTTAACCTTACATTAACAAAAATGTTAAAATTTAAGATTTATTAAAGTTTATCTACGATTTGTTGATGGATTTTGGCAACTTGTTGTCTGGTGTTTTCCAACTCAGCATTAATAATAACATAATCTGATAGTTTCATTTTTTTGGCATCATTCCATTGATTATTCATAATGGCCTCAATTTTTTCTACCGTCATATGCTCTCTGCTCAATAAACGCTTTATTTTTAATTCTTTTGGGGCGGTAACTGTAATTATTAAATCACATTGTTTGTAACCTTCATTTTCAAATAAAATAGCAGCCTCTTTAATAACATATGGCGATTTTTGTTTTAATAACCATTTTTTGAAATGACTGGCCACACGCGGATGAATAATGGCGTTCATTTTTTCTAAAAATAAGCTGTTCTTAAAAATGGTATCAGCAATAAAAGGTTTATTTAATTGCTCATTAACATAGGCCTTTTCACCGAATAATGCAATCAGTTTCCTTTTAATTACTTTTGATGAGGCCATTAACTTTTTAGCCTCTTCATCTGCTATGTATATAGAGATTCCAAGCGCTTGAAACATACTTGCCACCGTAGTTTTTCCGCTTCCTATTCCACCAGTAAGACCCACTATTTTCATTCCGTAATAATAAAATCTATATGCTGTTGATTAATTTTAGCACTCTTTACATTTTGAGTTATTTTATCTAACTCAGGCAATAAAAATGTTTGGTTATTGCTCACTTTACCATAATCACAAACCACTTTAAAATCTTTCACTGAAATCTCATTAAATTTATTTAAGCT
>JAHENA010000066.1 GCA_024643405.1 Flavobacteriales bacterium
GAAAATAATCAATAAATAATACCTTGATTATTTTATCAAGGGTGAATAAAGAATAAAAAAAGCATCATCTAATTATTGATGATGCTTTTTTGTTTAAGCTCCTATTTATTAATCTTTTTATTTAGCTTAGTTGAAATTAAAAATTATTCTGTATAATAAATTTCACTCCGGTCAGAAACCCCGCTATTATTAAAAGCTTCTATTTGAAAATAATAGCTGTCGGCTCTATCAGCTCCAGTAAAAAAATATTCATTTTTACCATAAACCATGATACTACCATACAATTTATCAGGAGATTTTCCCCAATAAATCACATAGCCATCGGCCAAAACATTTTGTTGCCATTTAAACCAAATACTTCTTCTTTCACCAAATTTTTTGAGACTTGAACGAAGTACTGTAAAATTCTCAACGGAATTTGGTTTAGCTCCATTTCCATTCCCAAAAACCCTGAAGCCACTTAATGCAAATTTACCAGTAGGCATTTTTATATTTTCTATTTTAAGAAATCGAGCTTTAACCGGTGTTTCAAGCTCTATATAATCATGTGGCACATCAGTCTCATTCATACTTTTATCAACTAAAACTCTCCAGTTAATCCCATTATTTGATGCGTAAATTTTATATTGATGCGATTTTTCCAAAGTTTTCCCTAAAAATTCAACATCTTGATCTGCATAATTAATCTGAATTGCATTTATGGTTGAAACTTGCCCTAAATCAGTTTGAAACCATTCACCTTTATTACCGGTTTCTGCGCTCCAATAGGTTTTTATATCTTCATCAACTGCAAAATTAGGATTATAGCCACCTAAGGTAGATGATACTGCAACTGGTTTTTGATAATTTAAAAGCATCCAACCAGCGAATAAACCTTTTGAAAAATCTTTTCCTTTTGCATATTCTGGAAGCAAGGTGGGATAATCTCCAAAAGCCGTATTACAATACATAACATCGTCGTTATCAAAGCCTGCTGGCCAAATACCAAGTCGTCTTTCAAAATTATTTTTCACTGAGATGAAAATTGTTGAAACATGCCACCAGTTTCCAAAATTATCATTATAAGTTGACCCATGACCAGCACCACGAGCAAAACCTCCTGGCTTATATGAAAATGGATTATGTGATTGGTATTCAAAACCATCTAACGGGTTATTACTAACATAAACCCCATCTGAATACCCACTAAACTCCGTTGCTGGGGCACCATATTGCATATAATATTTTCCATTATGTTCAGTCATCCATGCTCCCTCGATAAAAGGTTGTAAAAACACATTGTCATTATATTCACCAAAGCGTTCCCAACCATGGTCTTCGGGAAACAACCTTACTATAGGGACCGTATAACCCTCAGATTGCATTGTTTTGGTATTAATTTCAGTTCCTAAAAGTGGCCAGGTATTACTTGATCCCCAATACAAGTACAATTTATCTTTATCCTCATTATAATAAAATGCTGGATCCCATGCACCAACTTTAAGCGTATCGACGGCTATTTCCCAATCATCAACCGTTGGATTTGTACTTTTGTAAATAGGAAAATCTGATTTCCATGTAGATCCATAAACATACAGCGTATCCTTCATAGCCCAAACAGCCGGTGCATTTAAATCATGTGTATATGTGTTATCTCTAAGAAACTTTCTATATACAAATTTCCAATTAAGCATATCATCACTCCACCAATATCCTTCTTGATTAGTTGAAAAAAGAAAAAATTTATTTCTAAAATTAACAATAACCGGATCAGCCGTAGCACGATGTTTTCCTTGACTTGAAAATGATTTAAAAGGTGTATAACCGTAGTCAATATTTATTGGATTACAATACGTTTTTTGCTGCGCACTAACCCAATGAAAACCGATAACAAGAATACATATAGCTATTATTTTTTTCATATTACTATTTTAAAGATTGAAGATTATTCAATCAATTCAAAATTTGATTTTAATTGTGCTTCTGAATTTGTTCCTACAAAAATTTCAAAATCACCAGATTCAGCAACAAAATCTAAATCATAATTATAAAATTTTAAATCTTCAACTGACAGTTCGAATGTTACTGTTTTTGTTTCATTTTTTTTCAATTCAATTTTTTGAAAGCCTTTTAGTTCTTTTACCGGTCTTGTAACCGAACCTACTACATCACGAACATATAATTGAACTACTTCTTTACCATCATAATCTCCAGAATTAGTAACATCTACAGACACATTAAGCGATTCATTTTTATTTATTTTAGTAGCACTTAAATTTAAATTACTATAGTTAAATGTAGTATAACTTAAGCCGTAACCAAAAGGGTATAAAGGCTCGTTACGAACATCTAAATAATTTGATTTAAATTTTTCAAATTTACCGTCATTATTACCTAATGGTCGTCCCGTATTTTTATAGTTATAATAAATTGGTATCTGCCCAACATTTCTTGGGAATGTGGCTGTTAATTTCCCTGACGGATTAACATCACCAAACAACACGTCAGCGATAGCATGACCAGATTCGCTCCCACTAAACCACACATCTAAAATGGCCGTGGCTGTTTTAGATTCTTCAGTTAAAACTAATGGTCTTCCATTAAAAAGAACAATAACAACAGGTTTTCCTGTTTTAATTAGTGCTTTTAATAAATCTCTTTGAGCTTCTGGAATAGATATATCCGAACGACTGCTACTTTCTCCACTCATTTCAGAAGATTCTCCTAAAGCTGCCACAATAACATCAGATTTTTGAGCAATATTTATAGCTTCCTGTCTTAACTGTAAATCTGTTCTACCGTCCCGTGGAATTTCTTTTCCAAACATGGTTGCAATTTTTTCGAAATTCTCATCATACGACAAATTACTGCCTTTTGCATATAAAATAGTAGCATTTTCTCCAGCGACTTCTTTTATACCTCCCAATAAACTTATAGATTTCTCTTTTGGATTAGCCACACTCCAAGTTCCTCCCATATTTTCTTTAGTGTCAGCCAATGGTCCAACTACTGCAATTTTGGTAGTCCTTTTTAACGGCAACAGCTGATTGTTATTTTTCAAAAGAACCATTGATTGTGTGGCTACCTTTCTGGCAAAAGCCCTATTTTCTTCAGTAAAAATTTCGGTTTTTGCTCGGTTCTCATCACAATATCTATATGGATCATTAAACAAACCAAGCTCAAATTTTGCAGTTAAAATACGGGCAACAGCTTGATTCAAGGTTTCCATAGTGATTTTACCTTCATCTAAAGATTTTTTTAAGGTTGTTAAAAATCCTTCAGAAACCATATCCATATCCAATCCTGCATTTAAAGATTGTGCTGAAACCTCTTGCAAATTACCTACACCATGGTACATCATTTCTTCTATTCCTGTGTAATCTGAAACTAAAAAGCCATCGAAGCCCCATTGATCTCTTAATAAATCTGTAAGCAACCATTTATTTCCTGTTGCTGGAATACCATCAATTTCATTAAAAGAAGCCATTACAGATCCTACTCCAGCATCTATGGCTGCTTTATATGGTAAGAGATACTCGTTATACATTCTTATTTTACTCATATCCACAGTGTTATAATCTCTACCGGCTTCGGACGCGCCGTATAAAGCAAAATGTTTAACACAAGACATTAAGGTATTGTTTTTCGTTAAATCATCTCCTTGATACCCTATTACCATAGCTTTTGCAATTTCACCTCCTAAAAATGGGTCTTCTCCTGACCCTTCGGAAACGCGACCCCAACGTGGGTCCCTTGAAAGGTCGACCATTGGAGAAAATGTCCAGTTTATACCATCAGCAGTCGCTTCTTGTGCCGCCATGCGGGCCGTATTTTTAATTAAATCCATATCCCAAGAACAAGACAATCCTAACGGAATAGGAAACGTTGTTTCGTACCCATGAATGACATCCATACCAAAAATTAATGGAATTTTTAAACGACTTTTCTCCATTGCTATTTTTTGAATATCTCTAATACTAGCAATGGATTTAATATTGAAAAGACCACCAACTAATCCTTTTTCGATTTTATTCCCTATATCTGAATTTTTTGCCTGACCAGTAGTAAATTGACCTGCACTAGGTAAATTTAATTGTCCTATTTTTTCTTCAACGGTCATTAAATTCAATACAGAATCTACTTTTTCCTTAAAAGGCTTGTCATTTAAAGTTGAGTTTGTTCTATTTTGATTTGAATTACATGCGACTACGGCCGACAGCATCATTCCAACAAAAACACATTTAATTAGTTTTATATTATTCATTTTATTTTTTTTTATTCATATTATTTTTTTGATTTTGAAAACAACCATGACAATAAAGAAGGTTCAGCAAACGAAGAATCCCAACTATTATGATTATCATTTTCAAAGTAAGATAATTTCACATCTGCATTCATTGCTTCAAGAGATGTAAACATTCTTAAAGAAAAATATGGATCGACAACATCGTCCATCCCTCCATGAAAAATCCATAAAGAGACCTTTTTACCATATTTTTTATTTGATTTAGGATTACCACCTCCACAAATTGCAAAAGCAGCAGCAAACATATCTGGTCTCATTTTTAATAAATCAAAAGTCCCCATACCTCCCATTGATAAGCCACCTACATACATTTGATTATTTTTAACATATGATTTATTATACATAGCATCCATCAATGACAAAACAAGTTTCATTGAAGGCGTAGGTTTTGTAGATTTTTTAAAACGATATTTTTCTATTCCTTTCTTAGATGGTTTTTTCTTTACATTGGACCAATAACCATCCTTTGGGCATTGAGGAAAAATAACAATCGCTGGAAAAGAATCTCTATTTTTTTCATTTGCAAATAATGAACTTCCATGCACTAATTGTAACATATTGTCGTCGCCACGTTCTCCCGAGCCATGTAAAAATAAAACTAGCGGATAAGACTTCAGTTCTGAAAAATCTTTTGGCAACAATAATCTATACCTTAATGTATCTCCTTTTTGAATAAATAATTCTTTTGAAAAAAAATCGTTTTGTGCAGTTATTAGATTTAAAACAAAAATGAACAGAAAAAATACCCATTTATTTTTAATATTCGATTTGTTATAAATGACCATCTTCAAATTTTTAATAATTAAATCCAAGTTTATTTAAACCATTTTTAACGTCTTCGTTTTGCATAAATAAATTCCATAATAAACCAGATCTATAATTTTCAATCATGACAATTTGCGGACCTTGGTCAATAGCTAAATAAGCCTTAGCAACCCAAAAAGAATATTCAGGACTAAAAGCATCATAAAAACCAGCCGGACCTAGTAATTTATCTTTATGTTGATAAAAATAATGCATCACTTTTAATGATTCGGTTGGTGTATATGGAATAGAGCTAATTGCTGCTGTTGGAGAGATGACTCCTGTATCGTTTACTGGGCTATGTGCTGAATAACCTAAAGATCCATCTGAATTTCTTGTATAGCTTGCTGTTAACCCCCAACAATCCTCACTATAATCTTCAAAATTCCTGGGATTTGAAATACAATATTCTCTATTTATTTTGGTATGATTAACAACCACATTCCAATAATTGGCATACTGATCAGTCACAATTTTTGGGTCTAATCCTAAAAAAGAATAATGACTAAAAAATAAAGGACCTCCATATTGCGGAGAACCCACATGATTTAAAATTAAAGGATAACCATATTGTGTATTGCTAACCATAATACTTCCATTATTAGCCCATCCATTTGTATAAACATTTTTGGTTATTGAGTAATCTGGAGATGCCGCCGCCAATATATAAGCTATCATCGTTTCGTTATAACCTCTTAACATTAAGTTTATGCTGAACCCATAATTAGGACTCCAATGCCAGTATAAAGCTTCTTCCCCTTGGGTATACCAGTCCCATTCAACTTCACGCCAAAGGGTATTTGCTTTATTTGACAAATCTATTTCCTCTGTATATCCATTTTTAAAATACTCCTTAACACAAATTAATCCTTGTACTAAAAAAGCAGTTTCAACCAAATCTCCACCATTATCTTGTCCACTAAATGGAATAACATTTCCCGTTTCGCCATCAATCCAATGAGGCCAAGCACCATGAAATCGAGTGGCTTTTTCTAAAAAGGTTAAAATTTTATTTAAACGTGTTACACCTTCTTCTCGAGAAATAAATCCTCGTTCTATCCCTACCAAAATAGCCATTAACCCAAAACCAGTTCCTCCAGTAGTTACTACATTTTGATTTAATGATGGCTCATCTGGATGGTATCGTTCTCGAGCAGCACCAGAATTTATATTAGCGAAGTCCCAAAAATATTTAAACGTTTCCTTTTGCGTTAAATCCATTATTTCCACATCTGTTAATGGATTAACAATAGGATTAATTGGATCTGGAATATAAGGTTCTTGATAACCAGGTCCGTTATCAGAACCACAGCCAATCAATGCAATTAAACTAATTGTTACAATGAAATTTTTAAACATATTTTTAATTGATGGTTTTAAAGCCTAAATTTTTTAAACCTCTTTGAGCATCTTTATTTCCCATAAACAGCTTCCAAAGCAAACCTGTTCTATAGTTTTCTATCATTACTGGAATTGGACCCTGATCTATCGCCAAATATCTTGGCAAGAACCAGTGGTCTTGCAAACTAAAGGCATCAAATGGTCCGTACTTCCCAATTAAGCTATCATGGTTTTTATATAAATTAACAAGCATTTTCATGCTTTCTGTAGGCGCATAAGGAAATGAGGCTAAGGCGGCAGTTGGAGAAATAACTCCTAAATCATATCCTGGTCTATGTCCAGCATATCCTGTTATAGAATAACTGGAAGTTAAACCCCAAAGACTATCTCCATAGCCTTTATATTTTAAAGGATTATCGATAGCATATTTATAGTGGATTTTGGCTTGATTTTGAACTAATTTCCAATAATCGGCATATTGATCTTGTAATCCATGTGGATTTAATCCCAAATAAGAATAATGTGCCCAAAACAAAGGACCTACGGGGGCATCATCGTGTTCAAAATAATTTAAAACTAATGGTTCTCCATACAAAGAATCTTTTGAAATGATATTACCGTTTAAGGCCCACCCCTTGTCGTAAACTGACTTAGAAATGAAATGTGTTGGAGATGCAGCAGCCAACACATACATTATTAAGCACTCATTGTAACCACCAACAGGAAAATTCATTTCCCATCCATATTCAGGTGACCAGTGCCAATAAAGCACTTCTTCTCCTTTTGTGTACCAATCCCATTCTACTTCTTTCCATAATTTCTCTATCTTGGAAACCAATAGTAGCTCTTCTTTATTGCCATCTTTAAAATATTCTGAAACCGTAAGAAGGCCTTGTACTAAAAAAGCAGTTTCAACTAAGTCACCGCCATTATCCTTTTTACTAAAGGGTACAACTTTTCCAGTTTCACCATTTATCCAGTGAGGCCATGCCCCATGAAATCGATCTGCGTTTTCAAGGAAATTTACAATTTTTAAATATCTTTTTAACGCTTCTACTCTTGGAATATAACCTCTTTCTATTCCAACTAAAATAGCCATTAATCCAAAACCACTACCTCCTGTTGTAACCGTATTTTTAGGCGAAGTAGGGTAAACATCATCCATATGAAGGCGCTCTCTCGCTAACCCAGAATTTGGTTCTGCCCCTTCCCAGAAATAATTTACTGTTTGTTTTTGTATAGTATCTAATAAGTCATTGTTAGATAAAATTTTTGAACTATCAGGATAGCGTGAAGATTGTTCTTTCTTTTTATCACAATTAAATAGAACTAATACAATGAAAAATAAAAGGTATTTTGTTTTAAAATAATTCATTTTAATTAGAGATTAAGAAATTTAGCTGCATTCAAAATAATGCAGCTAAATTCAAAATGAAACTAACCCTATAAAAATTTATTTAATCTTTAATTATGGCCGTTTTTAAACTTCTTAATTCATCATTATCAATTGAATTTCTTCAACTGTTAAAGCTCTATTAAACATCATTAAGTCATCAATATAACTTAAATCAGATAAATGACCCCAACCTTCAAACCTAGGTGCACCGGACCCGATAGATAAAATATCACAACCTGTCCAATCTACTAGTTTTCCGGTCATATTTCCTGTATTGACAACTGCAACCCCATTAAAATAGATTTTAGTTTCAGTTGCTGAGACTGTAAATGCAATATGTACCCATTCTCCAATTGTTGGATCTATTATATCTCCATCATTCCAAACATCACCACCATCGGTTCCAACATGTAATTTTATTCTCTGCTCTGTCCCAGAGCCTTCTCTAAATAATCTGAATCCAGATGTTAAAACATTATCTGCGCCATTCATAGGAGGCCCTACTGTTAAAATCCCTGCTCTATCTGGATTGGCATTAACTTTATACCAAAATGCTCCACTAAACTCATTTCCAAACAAATTAGTAGTTGGGAATGTTAAGTAAGAATCTAATTCCCCAGCATAAGCATCTGAACCTACTTTGCTTTCTCCAGCAAAACCAGGTGTTCCAACTATGGTAGCGTTGGCATTGGTTACTTTATCTATATTAGAACCATCAAATGGCATATACATTGTTGACCCAAAAAATGGAGGTATTACCGTTCCACCAAAAATTTGAGCAACTTCTTCAGATGAAAGTGCTTTATTGTAAAAACGTAATTCATCCAGAGTACTAGCATCCGATTTGTGGTCCCAATAACTAAATGTTGGAACACCAGAGCCAATTGAAAAACTATCACAACCTGTCCAATCAATTGGTGCACTTAATGCGGCTGAATTTACTTCAACTCCATTAAAATAAATCTTACTTTCTGAATCTGAAACTGTTACAGAAACATGAACCCAGTCTCCCGTAGTGGCATCAATAATTCCTCCATCATTCCAACTTTCTCCACCTCCAGTTCCTACATTTAATTTAATTCGCTGTTCTGTTGTACTACCTTCTCTAAATAATCTAAAACCTTGGTTTCTGTTTTCTGGCACATCATTTCCTACAGTAATTATACCACTCCTGTCTGGTGTTGAATTTACATTATACCAAAATGTCGTGCTAAATTGGTTGCTTAATAACCCATTGGCAGGATATGTTAAATACGAATCTGTAGCCCCTAAATATGCACCTTCCCCAGTATGAGAATCGGGAGTAATTTCTGGTGATCCTACCGCTTCTGCAGCTCTGCTACCAATTAAATCTATATATCCTTTATCAAAAGGCATATAAAACGACTCACCATCGTATTGTGGGATATAAGGATTAAAAGCATTAATCATTATTTGTATATCACTTTGTGTGATTGCTTTATTAAATAATCTTAATTCATCTAAATCACTATAATCTGATTTATGATTCCAATAACTAAACGTTGAGCCCCCAGAACCTATGGTTAGTAATTCACAGCCTGTCCAATCAATTGGACCTGATAGATTTGCTGATAATTGTTCAACCCCATTAAAATATATGGTGCTATTTGTTTGAGAAATACTAATAGCAATATGCACCCATTCACCAGCCGCTACATTAATTACTCCACCATCATTCCAACTTTCACCTGCGCCTGTTCCTACATTTAATTTAATTCTTTGTTCTGCGCCATTTCCTTCTCTAAATAATCTAAATCCTTGATTTCTATTTTCAGGTATATCATTTCCCACAACTAATATCCCAGATCTATCTGGTGTTGCATTTACTTTATACCAAAATGCCGCACTAAATTCAGTACTTAACAATCCTTCTGCAGGAAATTCTAAATACGAATCAACCGCTCCCTTGTATGCATTTGTACCTGCATAGCTAGTTCCTGCAAAACCAGGTGCACCAACTTCATTTGCTAACTTAAATCCAATTAAATCTCTATAATCTCCATCAAAAGGCATATATAAAGATTCCCCATCAAACATTGGAGAATAAGGTGGCTGTTTGCTAAAATTAATTTCAACTGAAGTCGTTTTTCCTTCAATATCTGTTGCCGTAACTTTAAATATATGATCGCCATCTACTAAAGCATCATACATATATTCTTCTAAAGCTCTTCTATAATCGTTAAAGGAATTAAAACTGGTAATTTCAGTTCCATCTAAAAACATGGTAATATCAACTATTTCAATATCATCGGTAACTTCAATTTTAAAATTTATAGAAGTTACTTCTTCAAAAACTTTTATGGCTGTTCCTTCTGTAGGATAAACTACTTTAACCACTGGAGCTGTTTGATCAGCTCCTGGATCAACTTCTGTTATGGGATCTATCCCATCGTTACAAGATACCATTTGCACAATAGCAATAATACCAAGTATATATTTTAAGATATTTTTCATATTATATATTTAAAATTAAATTAATTTTCAAGTGGTAATGCATCAACCTGCGCTTGAGGATAAGGCAAATAGGCCTTATCTGAAGTAAAGGTCCTTCCATCATAACTTAACGCGTTATAATCACCTAATCTAATCATATCAAAATAACGTGTACCCCATTCCATAGCCATTTCAGCAAATTTTTCATCCATAACTTGTTGTGTTGTTACTCCTGATAATGGCGATAATCCAGCTCTTGATCTGATGTCATTTACTGCTTGATCGGCAGTCATTGAGGAGCCGGATGCCCCATGAGTTAATGCTTCTGCATACATTAATAATATTTCAGAATATCGAATACAAATCATGTTTTTACCAGCTCCATAATCATTTCTACCATCAGTTAACTGTACAGACGGTAAATATTGTTTACCACTAGCAAACATGGCTCTAGCATAATCGTTAAATACATCGCCATCGGGTGTGGTATTCGAAATCCATACTGGTAATGTAGCATAAGCGGGATCTGTTTTAATTTCTGCTATTCCTCGATCTGTAAAAATAACGCTAGTTTCCAATCGTACAGTTTCACCTCTATCTAACATAAACTTAATGTACTTCATACTAGGTTCAAAAAATCCCCACCCATCGCTGGCATTAGCTCTAGCTGGAGTCCACCCTTGAGGCCCAAATGGCGCGTAAAGGTGATAAAACACATCTCCCGTTCCAGAATTATAATCTGAGTACTGCATTTCTAAAAGGTTTTCATCACTTAGTTTTCCTGGCTTTTTAAACAATTCATAAAAATCTGGATACAATGAAAACTTATTAGAACTTATAATTTCTCCAGTAGCATTAGCTACTTCTTGATAGTTTTTTAATTCTAAATTTGCCAAAGCTTTAAGCGCTAAAGCAGTATACTTTGTAACACCACCTTTTACATCTGTACGTTCGTTCGGACGCATATTTGGAAGCTCTGGAATAACTTCATCCATTAAATCTGAAATATATTGCATAACCTCTTCTTTAGTGCTCACGCCTGCTTCTATATCAGTATCTGGAACAGCAGAATTAATGATAAAAATATTACCCCACATTCTAGATAAATTAAAATGCATCCAAGCTCTTAAAACCTTTGTTTCAGCTATATATTGATCCGCTTTAGCATAATCACTCGGATCTGCTAAATCTTTATAGTTTTGAATTAAATCGGCTGCATTATTTACACTAACTATATCTGCATAATGCAAGCTCCATACCGAGTTATACATCCAATAATCTTTGTTATAGTTATATAAATCTGTTCCTGCATAATCTTGTTGATCTCCAAGTCCTCCAGCATTAACATCATCTCCTCTTACAGCTATTAAAAGATATTCTTCCCAACCCCTTGTAGCAAAGGAATGATAGGCCCCAATTAATGGCTGAATCATTTCATCTGTATTTGAATAATCAACATCATCTGTATTTACCTGTCCTTCTTGCAAATCTAATTTATCATTACAAGCAAACAAGGTTAACAAAAGTGCGAATAAGGATAACAGAAAAATAAGTGATACTGCACTTATATTCATTTGTTGTTTTAAATTTTTCATATTAAATATTTTTTTTTAGATTTTAATATTGATTCCAAACGTATAAACACCTGGTACAGGATAGGTCTGTCTATCAACACCGTCTGCAACTTCAGGATTAAACCCATTGTAATTAAAAAATGTAAATGGTCTATCTGCTGTTAAAGTCAATCTTATTTCTGGCATTTTTTTACCAAAAAGTTTTTCTTCTTTAAGAGTATAGGCTAATTGGATATTTTGTATTCTAAAAAAATCGCCATCTTCTACCCAGAAATTACTCAATTTTTGATTCCATCCTTTGCGTAATCCAGCCGATGAAGGATAAGAATTACTAGTACCTTCTCCATGCCATCTGTTAATTGCCAAATCGGCATCCATGTTAGTATCGTTGGTGAATATTATTTCCCCACGCTTTCTGTTTAAGATTTTACCTCCTGTTTGACCGTAGAAATTAAGTGAAAAATCAAATGCTTTATATGAAATACCAATATTACCCCCATACATAAATTTTGGTAAATATGATCCCAAGACTTTACGATCATTATCATCTATTGCTCCATCTTTATTTATATCCTCATAAATTAAATCCCCAGGCACTAAATTATTAGCAACCGCAATTGGATCTGCATCAATTTGTGCTTGATTTTGATAAACACCAATTGTTTGATATCCATAAAATGCTTTTATAGGTTCTCCAACGATAGTTCTTTGGCGGAATTCGGCAGTACCGGCATCGATATATCCTTTAGGATCTGTAACACTTAAGGTCTTGTTTTTAAGAGTTGTAAAATTTGTACCAACTGAATATTTTAAATCTTCAGATATTGTATTGTTCCAGTTTAATGCAACTTCAAATCCTTGATTTCTAATTTCACCCGAATTTTTTTGAACATACTCATTTATAATTGGAACGAATACCGGCATGATAGCATTTTTTGTATCTCTTATATAATAGTCTGCCTCAATTGATAGACGATTATTCAACATTTCGATATTTAATCCAAAGTTATTTTCCTCAATTACTTCCCAAGTATTATTGCTAAACGTACTAGTAGAAGTTAATCCTGGAGTTGCTACATCACCTATATCTGTTGAAATAATATTTATGGTATTAGAACCAGAGCTCGCTGCAACATTATCATTTCCTAACTTACCCCAACTGGCTCTCAATTTTAAATAGTCGAAAATATCATTACCTTTCATAAAATCTTCATTGCTTATAACCCAACCAGCTCCTAATGATGGGAAATAGCCCCAAGGATCTTTTGTGAATTTTGAAGATCCATCCGCTCTCATAGTTGCATATAATAAATATTTATCTTTAAAATTATATGAAGCTCTTGAGAAATAAGATATCCCATAAATTCTAGAACCACTGTCGTTATTTCCAATAAAGGATTCTTGCTCTGCAAAATTTAAATACCAAGACGATTGATAATCAATTCCTTTTATATTTGATCCAGATGCTGAGAAGGAATGACCAGCTTCATCTCTATAAGATGTTCCAGCCATTAAGGTTAAATTATGCTCTCCAAAACTATTATTATAAGTTAAAACATTATCCCAAATTTGATTAGAATATGTGTTTTGCGCTTTAGTTATTCCAGAGATTCTTTCTACATTATTTCCAAGAGTATAAGGCAAACGCACATATCTTTCATCTAATGCAGAAAAGTCATGATTATAAGTAGTTTTAAAGCTTAATTTTTCAGGAATTAAATCTACTTCAAAATATAAACTTGACAATAATTTTCTGATTTTTAATTGATTATTATTATACTCCATTAAAGGAAATGGATTTTGAGTACCTCTATATCCTAACATTTGAGCATTTGAATATCTAATAGGAGCTGCATCAATATTTAATTCATCAAATACTGGCATAATAGGAACCGCAAAATAAGCTTCAAACCAAGCGGCATCCTCAGCGTTATATTTAGTAGCATTACTAAATACTGTATTTACTCCCATTTTAAACCTTTCTGAAAGTTTTACATCTATTTTAGATCGTACATTGAATCTTTCATATTCATTTTTCATATCTAAAATACCTTCCTGTGCAAAATAATTTGCTCCTACCGAATAGGAAACGTTTTCAGCTCCACCTGTCGCACCAATTCCATGACTTTGGATAATACCTGGTCTTAATATTTCTTTAAACCAATCAGTATTAACATTAGGCACATTCGGGTTAACCCTACTTCGCCCATAACGTTGCATTGCATTAAGAATAAAACTAACATCGGCCGCAGAACCAGATTCATACGCCATAGTAGTAAACTGTTCGGCGTTGGCTAACTTCATAACATCTTGAGCAAATTGTATTCCAGTATAACCGTCGTATTCAAAAACAGGTTTTCTTTCTAAAGTTCCTGTTTTAGTTTTTATAATGATTACCCCATTAGCGGCCCTAACACCATAAATAGCAGAAGAGGAAGCATCTTTTAAAATAGTTACAGATTCAATGTCTTTACTATTTAAAAAATCAATATTTGTATAAAACATACCGTCTACAACATATAAAGGTTTGGTATTGTTGTCATTATATGAGCCAATACCTCTTAACCTAACGGTTGGAGATTCACCAGGAGCACCGCTACTTACTACTTGTACACCAGATACCTTACCCTGCAGGGCCTGCATAACATTTGCAGAAGGAGTTTTTTCAATATCCTGCGACTTTATCGTTACAATTGAACCTGTTAAATCAGCTTTTCTTTGTGTTCCGTAACCTACTAACACAACTTCATCTAAAGACTCCACGTCAACATCTAAAACCACATTGATAACATTCTGAGAAGCAATTGTAATAAGTTTAGTCCTAAACCCAATATAGCTTATTTCTAAAATTTCACCTTTAGAAGCTTGAATAGAAAAATTTCCATCAAAATCGGTACTAGTGCCTCTAGTTGTTCCTTGCACTATCACATTCACACCTGGTATTGGCATATTGTCTTCTGAGCTCGTTACAACGCCTGTTATAGTAATGTTTTGAGAAAAACCACAAACCGAGATTAGAAAAAGTAATAATAAAATGATTTTTGTTTTCATATACATGATTTAATTAAATTAGTCATGTACAAGGTAATACCATTTTTTCGTTTGAAATAAAAAGTCTTTACACTTTAAATACGCCACAAACCAACAAAAAAGTTCAATTAGCTTTAATTGACGTATCCATAAATAGTAAAAAAGTGAGTAAAATACCTAAATAAAACGTTATATGACGTAGTAATGAAGTATATATTGATATGCAATAACGTAGTTTTATACTACATTTAACCTAAATTTATCAAATAAGAAGACACAGAAACATCATTTTCTAAGTTCAGTTTCTTTTTTAACCTATACCGATGTGTTTCTAAACCACGAATTGACACATTTAACAAAGGTGCTATCTCTTTATTTGATAAATTCATTTTAATATATGCACAAATCTTTAAATCTTTCGCCGTTAAATTTGGATGGTTTGATTTTAAAATTTTAAAAAAATCTTCATGCACTTGATTAAAATTGAACTCAAAAACCTTCCATTCATCTTTATGCGAAATGGAATAATCTACCTTTTTAAGGATTTTTTTAAAGGCATATTGATTGTCAAACTTATCTTTATTTACTTCTAATTCTTTCTTTATTTCCTGCAAAGTTTCATTTTTCTTAACTAAGGCCATAGCCGTATTAGCAAGTTCTTTACTTTTTAATTTAACTTCATTTTTAAGAGTTTCATTTCTTAACTGAACTAATCTCTTCTCATTTTCTAAGTTCTTTTCTTTAACAATTTTTTGTTGCTCTTTTATGTATTTAAGCTTTAACAATCGTTGAGATGTCTTTATCTTTTTAATATTATATATATAGATAGTCACAATCACAATTAATACAATAAAAAGATAGAGAAATAGACCCATTGTATCCTTATACCAAGGAGGTAATACCTTAAGTTTAACTACAATTGGATTAGAAGGATTATTTAAATAATTACTAGTTCTAATCTGAATCGAATAAACACCATCCTTTAAATTAGAAAGCTCTAATCTATTCTTATCCAATTCTTTCCACTTTGATGAATCCAATTCGGCAATGGAGTATTCAAAAAAGTGATTACTCGATTTTGGAGACGAAACAGCTACACTAAAACTACTATTCAAATTAAACTCAATAGGCCCATTATAAACTAGTTTAATAGGTTTTTTATCGATTTCTATATAATCAATCTCTGGTTTAAATAAAACTTCCTTAGAATCTGATTGAGTGTTTACAATCATAAATCCATTATTTAAATTTAGAGCAAATGTAGAGTCACTTATTTTGGAGATATTTTCATAACCAACAATCAGTCTGTTTTTATAAAAATTATTTGTTAGAGCCATATCTTTTTCATTAGACAATGAACTCTTTATACTTATAACATCATTTGAATTTTTCAATACTAATTGTTCTACATCATCTTTCGAAATAATATAAGAATCTTTACCAAAATTTTTATTTAATAAATCATATGGGATGATGCTATCCATTATTGGTTCATACTTTAACCATTCATCATTAGTTTTAAAACAAATGGTGTTTTTAATTTTATACACCCTAATATTAAAATCAGAAAAAACACCCTTTTTATTATAGTTTTCAATACTTGAT
>JAHENA010000067.1:0-14078 GCA_024643405.1 Flavobacteriales bacterium
GAACGGAGAAACGTTAGTGTTCTCTTTTATTGGTTACTTAACCCAAGAAATAGTTGTTTCTGGTACTTCAGTTAATGTTACATTAACCGAAGATGCTGCACAACTTGATGAAGTTGTGGTTATTGGTTATGGTACAACGACTGTTAAAGACGCAACTGGCGCTGTGGCATCAGTGAAATCTGAAGACTTTAATAAAGGTGTTATCGCTTCTCCAGAACAACTAATTCAGGGGAAAACAGCAGGTGTTCAAATTTCACAGACAAGTGGTGCACCAGGTTCGGCTGTTAACATTCGTATTAGAGGTACAGCTTCGATTCGATCTAATAACAACCCATTATTTGTGGTTGACGGTGTGCCATTAGCTGGTGACGATACATCTGCTGCTGGTGCTGATATAGGTTTTGGATCTAGTGGGGCTTCAAACCCATTAAATTTTATCAATCCTAATGACATTGAGAGTATTAGTGTTTTAAAAGATGCATCTTCAACTGCTATTTATGGTTCCAGAGGAGCGAATGGTGTCGTTATTATTACTACTAAGTCTGGTAAAGGTTCTATGGGTGACCGTTGGGAATATAACCAAACACTAAGTACTTCTACAGCGCCTAAAAAATATGATTTACTTGATGGGCCAGAATTTTTATCGGCTGTAGAGCAATTTGGTGGTGATCCAGTAGCTGCAGATTATGGAAATAATACAGATTGGCAGGATTACGTTTTAAGAACGGCTATCTCAAACAACCAAAGTTTGTCATATTCTAATAGTCATGAAAATGGTGATGTTAGAGCCACTTTTGGGTATGGAAAACAAAATGGAATTATAAAAAAATCTGGTTTAGAAAAAACAACGGCTAGAATAAATGCGAATCATCGCTTTTTTGATAATAAATTAAAATTGGGAATACAAACTTCATTTTCTCAAGAAAACAATGATGGTCCAGGTTTAAGTGGAAGTGCTGGTTATCGTGGAGATTTATTAGGAGCTGCTTATTCAGCAAATCCAACATGGCCAACTGACCCTGATTTTGCTGAAACAAACGGGCAAATTAACCCGGCAACAATGATGGCTTACGTAAGTAGTGATACTAAAACCAGTAGATTGCTTTTAAATGGTTTTGCTGATTATCAGTTTACTCCTGAATTATCTGCGAAAGTGAATCTTGGTTTAGATAAATCTGATTCTGAAAGAAATATTGCAGGGAACGCACTGGCTAGAAATATTGGAGATGGCATATTTGGTGAAGGAAGATCCTATAGAGGCGATGTAAACACGAAGAATCAATTAATGGAAATAACACTTTCTTATAATAAAGATTTTGGAAATTCTAGAATAGATGCATTGGCTGGATATTCTTATCAAAAATTTAACCGTTTTGGTTCGGATGCTACAGGTTGGGGCTTCAATACGACTGTATTGACTGATATGTATACGGAAATGAAAAACTCTATTGATATTATAGATCGCAGTATTGCTGGAAGTTACCAACAATTTGGGTATACCTCTAGCGGGTTATTTGTAAACAGATTATTTCCTACACCTACTACAACAAATCAGGATGGCCCAGCAGGAGTGTCTGTAAAATCGTTGGCTTTAAACACTTATAATACTACTGATGAATTACAATCTTATTTTGCAAGAGTTAATTATACTATAGCAGATAAGTATTTGTTTACTGCTACAGTTAGAGCCGATGGTTCTTCTAAATTTGGTGGATCAAATCAATATGGTTATTTCCCTTCAGGAGCTTTTGCTTGGAAAATTAATGAAGAAGATTTTATGGGAGACAACGTATCAACTTTAAAATTAAGACTTAGTGCTGGTATTACTGGTAATCAAGATGGTTTAGGATATGGTCAATTTATTCAAAGAGAACGATTTGCTGGTACAGGCCCTGATAATGGAGGTGCAATTAATGTGCCTGGATTGTCTACTGTTTCTTTTGCGAATCCAGATTTAAAATGGGAAGAATCTACATCATATGGTGTTGGACTTGATTTTGGTTTTGGTAATGATCGTCTAACCGGTAGTTTTGATTTATATAGAAGAGAAACTAAGGATTTATTATTATTGATACAAGCGGCTCAACCATCACCTCAGCCAACCTATTTTCAAAATTTAGATGCTATTGTGTTAAATCAAGGTGTTGAATTCTCTTTGAATTACGACATTATTCAACAAGCAGATTTTAATTGGAATGCTAATTTTAATATTGCTTATAATGAAAATGAATTACAAAATTTTGATGGACAGATACCAGCTGGTACTATTTACGGACAAGGTTTATCACAAGCATTTTCACAAATTCTTGCCGGTGGTTATCCATTATTTTCATACTATTTAAGAGAATTTGAAGGATTTGATGCCAATGGGCAACCAATTGGTGATGTTCAAGACTTTGTTGGTAAAAGTGCTTTGGCTAATGTAACAACTGGGTTTTCAACTAGTGTTTCTTATAAAAACTGGGATCTATCTGCTTATTTCAATGGGCAATTTGGAGGATACAATTATTTTAACACACAAAATGCGTTATTTACAGCAGGTTCAATAGCGGGTGGTCGTAATGTAACCAGAGATGTATTAACATCTGGAGAAGCTGGAAATGCTGAAGCTGCGGTATCTACAAGATTCTTATATAAAAGCGATTTCGTGCGTTTTCAAAACTTAACCCTTGGTTATAATTTCAATTTAAAGGAAGGTGCGGTTAAAAATTTAAGAGTATATGTAAATGGACAAAATTTATTTGTAATTACTGATTACCCTGGATTAGATCCTGAAGTAAGTACATCTGCAGCAGCTGGAGGATTATTAAATGCTTTACCAACAGCTGGAATTGATTACGCGGCTTATCCTAATCCAAGAACAATAACATTTGGACTAAATGCACAATTTTAAAAAAAAATAAAAATGAAAAAAAGAACAAATAAATTTAAAGCAAATTTGCTGTTTGCATGTATGGCGTTATTTGCCTTATCATGTACTAATCTTGATCTGATTGTTGACGATTCTTTAGTTTCTGAAACTACTGATGGTGGTTTTACTGGAGTAGAAAATCCTGATAGTTCACTAGACAATCTTTATAACAGTCTTCGTGGGCAAATAGAGCCTCAAGATGGTTATTATGCGTTGCAGGAAGTAACTTCAGATGAATTATTAATTCCAACAAGAGGAACTGACTGGGGAGATAATGGAATTTGGAGAGTATTACATACACATAAATGGCCTGCATCTCATCTTTATGTATTAAACGTATGGAATGGGTTTAACTCTAATATATTTTTAGCAAATCAAATTATTGACTCTAGAAGTAACGCATCGGCTCAGGTTGTTGCAGAAGCAAAATTTTTAAGAGCCTTTAGTATGTGGACTGTTTTAGATCTTTATGGTCAGGTACCTTTTAGAGAAGTTGATGAAGGACCTTCGGTGAGCCCACAAGTACTGTCTAGTATAGAAGCATTAGATTTTGTATTGCAGGATATCGAAGATGCGTTGCCTAATTTACCAGTTATAGGTCCTGCAGGAACTACTAATAAAGCAAGTAAAGCGGCTGCTAATTTTTTAAAGGCCAGAGTGTTGTTGAATGCTGGTATTTATAGAGGTGAAGGTGCTCCTAGTGCTGCTGATATGCCAGGAGTAATAGCTGCAGTGGACGCAATTTCAGCTGATGGGTTTGCATTACAGGATGGTTATTTTGATTTATTTGATGGTACTGCGAATACTGAAAGAGTTTGGTATACAACTGCAGGAACTGGAAATAGAATGTGGGGTGGTCTACACTACAACCAACCGTCAACCGACAATGGTGGTGGTGGTTGGAATGGGTTTACTACTTTGGGAGCTTTTTATGACTCATTTGAAGGAAATCCTAACTCTAACTATGCTGGAGATAATCAAGAAGAACGTAGAGGTTGGGTGCCAGATGCAACGACGGCAAACAGTGAGAATCAAGGATTTTTCTATGGTTTTGGTATTGGTCAGCAATATAATGCCAGCGGTGCAGCCATACAGGCAAGAGCTAGCAAACCTTTAGTATTTACAAAAGAACTTCCTGGTTTAGTTGGTAATAGTGATGTAACTGGAATTCGTGTATTAAAGTACCATCCATCAAATGGGGCATTTTATGGTGGAGTTTTACTTTTTAGATATGCTGATGCTTATTTAATGAAAGCTGAAGCCATGATGCGTAGTGGAGATAACCCTACTACTATGGTGAACACGTTAAGAACACTTAGAGGAGCGGCACCGTTAGCAAGTGTAACTGAAACTGAATTGCTGGCAGAACGCGGTAGAGAATTGTACATAGAAATGGTAAGACGTACTGATTTAATTCGTTTTGGTAAATTTACAGCGGAATATGAATTTATGGATCCAAGTGCAGTTGGCGATGAAACTAAAAATTTATTTCCAATACCAGCAAACGCTATATTATCGAACCCTAATTTAGTACAAAACCCAGGGTATTAAATTTTAACATATTTTTTTAAAAACAAAGAGGGTATATTTACCCTCTTTGTTTATTTTTGGATACAGCTCTATTGCTTTCTGACATGCAAAATTTAAAAGTCTACATTATTTTTTTTAGTGTTCTTATGTGTATCACTTGTAAAAAAAAAGAGAGGCTTTTCACTTCTTTAAATAGTGCTCAAACAAAAATATATTTTCAAAATAAACTTACAAGTACTTCTGATTTAAACATTTTAAATTATCTATACTTTTATAATGGTTCTGGAGTTTCAACGGCCGATTTTAATAACGATGGCTTATGTGATATCTATTTTACTGCTAATCAAACTGCAGATAAATTATATTTAAATAAAGGCGATTTTAAATTTGAGGAAGTTACCAGTTCATCAGGAATAGATAATTCAATTAATTGGACTTGTGGGTCTACGGTTGTAGATATAAATAATGATGGCCTATTAGATATTTATATTTGTAAACTAGGCAACTACAATAATGTACAAGGAAGAAATCTATTATATGTAAATCAAGGTTTAAAAGAGGGGCGTCCTTTTTTCAAAGAATCTGCCTCTGAATATGGTTTAGATATATCAAGTTTTTCTACTCAGGCTGCTTTTTTTGATTTTGATTTAGATGGAGATTTAGACATGTATCTTTTAAATCATTCAGTACATCCTAATTCTAATTATGGGAATGGAAAGACTAGATTGCAAATTGATAACTTATCGGGTGATAGGTTATATGAAAATATAGATGGTAAGTATGTAGATGTTAGTATTAAAGCAGGAATTTTTCAGGGTAAAATTGGTTATGGTTTAGGTATTTCTGTCAGTGATATAAATAATGATGGCTTTCCTGATATTTATATTGGAAATGATTTTTTTGAAAACGATTATTTATACATAAATCAAAAAGATAAAACATTTAAAGAGGTCATTTCAAATGATAAGACCAAATTAGGACACACGTCCCATTTTTCTATGGGAAATTCTATTGATGATTTAAATAACGATGGTAATATGGATATTTTATCTTTAGATATGTTGCCAGAAAACCTTAAAACATATAAAACTTCGGGTTTGGAATATCCGTATCAAACCTATGAGTATTATTTGAAAAATGGATATTCACCACAGTTCATGCAAAATACATTGCACGTTAATAATGGTAATAGTAGTTTTAGTGAAATATCAAATTTGAGTGGAATTTCTGCCACAGAATGGTCTTGGAGCCCCATTGTTTCTGATTTTAATAATGATGGATTTAAAGATATTTACATTACTAATGGGATTTTGGGTGCTACAAATGATATGGATTTTATTAATTTCATATCTAATGATAATATTCAAAAACAGCTAGGAAAGAATATGTCTGATAAAAATTTAGCTTTGGTAAATGAAATTCCTTCTAAAAAAGTTAAAAATTATATTTATAAAAATAATGGTGATAATACGTTTCAAAATGAAACAGAAAATTGGTCAAATACAAAAGATTCTTATAGTAATGGAGGTGTTTATGTAGATTTAGATAATGATGGAGATTTAGACCTAATAATTAATAATGTCAATGAATCTGCATATATTTTAAAAAATAACTTAGAAAAAATAAGTCCTGAAAATAGTTTTTTAAAGATTAAATTTAATGGACCTCAAAAAAACAAATTCGGTATAGGAAGCAAAGTGAAATTATATGTAAAGGATAAAATAATATGCGAAGAAATTTATACAACCAAAGGCTATTTGTCTTCTGTAGAGCCAAAACTTAATATAGGGTTGGGTAATGTTTCAATTATTGATTCGTTAGAAATTATTTGGCCTAATGGCGCTTTTCAAACTTTAAAAAAGGTTCATATAAATCAAGAAATTCTGGTTGATGTTAAAAAAGCTTCAGGAAATTATTTTAATACAAAACCAAATCAAACGTATTCATTTTTAATTAATACAGAGCCTTTATTTAATTTTAATCATCACGACCCAGTTTCAATAGAATTTAATAGAGATCCTTTAATTCCATTTGCAAGTACAAATCTAGGGCCACAGGTTTCTATTGCAGATATTGACAACAATGGTTTAGATGATGTATTTATTTGTGGAGGAAAGGCACAAGGAAGTCAATTGTTCATTCAAAATGAAAGAAATCAGTTTGAAAACGCACAGGAAGAGCTTTTTAAGAAAGACGCCATAAATGAAGATACCTCTAGCTCGTTTTTTGACGCCAATAATGACGGGTTACTTGATCTTCTAGTGGTAAGTGGAGGCAATGAATTTAAAAATGGCAAACCTCTAAACCCCAGGTTATATATTAATAAGGGAGGCATGTTTATTAGAGACACTGTTCAATTCAAAAATATAGAAATCAACGCATCAAAGGCTACCGCCGTTGATATTGACAATGATGGCGACTTAGATATTTCAATAACCTCAAATCTTATTCCTTGGCAATTTGGAAAAACTCCGAAACAATTTATTTTTGAGAATAGCGGGTCAGGCTCCTTTATAGATGTGAGCGCTACTTTCGGTCCAGAGTTTCAAAATATTGGAAACGTACAGGATATAATATGGATAGATATTAATAATGATGGGTTGAAAGATGCGATTGTTTGTGGTTATTGGATGCCGATTTCAATTTTTTTAAATAACGGTAAAAGATTAATCTTACAAAAAAATAATAATCTTCAAAACTCAAATGGTTGGTGGAATACCATTTCTGTTGCTGATTTTGATAAAGATGGTGATTTAGATTTGGTTGCTGGTAACTGGGGACTCAATACAAAATTGAAGGCCTCAAAACAAAATCCTATTACGCTATACAGTAATGATTATGATGATAATGGAACTGTTGATCCTATTATAACTTGGTTTTATAAAGGTGAGGAAACTCCATTTTCTTCCAAAGATGAACTAGCTAAACAACTACCATTTTTAAACAAAAAATTCTTAAGTTATAAAGATTTTGCTAATACGGATTTTTCTGATTTATTACCTGCTAAAAAAATAAAAGAAGCCTATAAAAAGCAGGTTTTTGAATTGGCTAGTTGTTACTTTGAGAATCTTGGAAATAATACATTTAAAAAGCGTGAACTTCCTTTAATGACCCAAACATCTACAGTAAATTCTATAGCTATTGATGATTTTAATAATGACGGGTATTTTGATCTATTTTTAATAGGTAACAACTATGATATTAGTACTCAATTAGGTAAATTAGATGCTTCACATGGGAATATTTTGCTAAATGATAAACATGGGTTTTTTACAATTCAATTAAATCAAAAATATGATGTTCCTGGTCCGGCAAGAGATATTCAAAAAATTAAACTGAGTAGTGATATATATTATATAGTCTCTATAAATAATAATTCCCCAATTTTTTTAAAGAAAAATAAATGAGAGCGCATTCAAAATTAAGTAGTCTTCTATTGACAATTATACTTGTTGTAATGGTTTGTTCATGTGAGTCAGATAAAGCAAAGTCATCTAAAGATGGAAACACAAGTAAAACTTTGTTTACGCTTACCGACCCTAAGGATACAGGAATTGATTTTACTAATACAGTCATTAACCAAAAAGACTTAAATATATTTAAGTACCGAAATTTTTATAATGGAGGAGGGGTTGCTATTGGTGATATAAATAACGATGGTTTTTCAGATGTTTTTTTAACGGCTAATATGGGCGAAAATAAATTGTATTTAAATAAAGGCGGGTTTAAATTTGAAGATATTTCAAAATCGGCTAAAATTAATGGTACTAAACCCTGGTCTACAGGAGTTGTTATGGTTGATATAAATGAAGATGGATTTTTAGATATTTATGTGTGCCATGCAGGAAATATGGAAGGCAACAATCAGGATAACGAACTTTATATTAATAATGGCGATTTAACTTTTACTGAAATGGCAGAAGAATATAATTTGGCCAAATCTGGGTTTACAATTCATGCATCATTTTTTGATTATGATAAAGACGGCGATTTAGATGTTTATATCTTAAATAATAGTAACATTCCTGTCAATACCTTAGGGTATGCTGAGCAAAGAGAAAAAAGGGCAGAAAATTGGGAAAATATTCCAGAAATTTTTAGAGGGGTCGGTGATATGCTTTTACGAAATGACAATGGCAAATTTGTTGATGTTAGTGAAAAAGCAGGTATTTACGGAAGTCTTATAGGTTTTGGATTAGGAGTTATGGTTAGTGATATTAATGGTGATTCATATCCAGATATTTATGTTACTAATGATTTTTATGAGAGAGATTATTTGTACATAAATAATCAAGATGGGACCTTTAAAGAAGAGATTGAAAATTGGACATCGCATATTAATATCTCGGCTATGGGAGTTGATATGGCCGATATTAATAATGATGGGAATATTGATGTTTTTGTAACAGATATGCTTCCAGAAAGTGATAAGCGGATAAAAACGGTTATGGAGTTTGAAGGATACAATATTTTTAAGCTTAAACAAAGCAAAGATTTTTACCAGCAATACATCCAAAATTCATTACAATTAAATAACGGCAATAACACATTCTCTGAAATAGCAAACTTTAGCGGTGTATCTGCAACAGATTGGAGTTGGGCGGGGCTCATTTTTGATATGAATAATGATGGTCTTCGTGATATTTTTGTTACTAACGGTATTAATCACGATTTAACAGATCTTGATTTTATGGACTTTTTTGCCAATGATATTCTTCATAATATGGTATTAACTGGTCAAAAGGAAAGTATAGATTCCATAATAAATAAAATGCCTATAAAACCTCAACCAAATTATGCCTTTAAAAACAACGGAAATTTGACATTTAATAATGCCAATAATCAATGGGGTTTTGAAATACCAAGCATGTCTAATGGTGTAGCCTATGGCGATTTAGATAATGATGGTGATTTAGATTTAGTGGTTAACAATGTAAACATGAAGTCTTTTGTTTATAAAAATAATAGCGAAACACAAACGTTAAATAATTATATAAATATCAAACTAGAAGGCCTTAAACCTAATCTTTTTGGTATTGGAAGCAAAATAAAATTATATTATGACAATAGTACTATCATTCAGGAGCTTATTCCATCCAGAGGGTTCCAATCTTCTGTTGATTATATAATGACAATTGGAATTGGTACTTCAGAAACTATTGATTCACTTCGTGTTATTTGGCCAAATAATCAAACTCAAAAATTGGTTAATGTTAAGTCTAATCAGTTGTTAACCTTAAATCAAACAGAAGCTAGAGAAATCGATAAGCCAAAAAATAAAATAAAAATTAAAACATTTCTATCAGAATTACCCAATACTAGTTTGATTAGTCATAAGGAAAATAATTATTCAGATTTTGATTATGAGGGGTTAATCTCAAAGATGTTATCACAGGAAGGACCGGCCTTAGCTATTGGAGATGTAAATAATGATGGTAATGAAGATTTTTTTATTGGTGGAGGCGTAAATGAATCTGGGGTTTTATATTTTAATTTGGGAAACAGAAAATTAACACCTATTACACAAAAAGCTTTTTTAGAAGATACTAAATACGAAGATACGGCAGCTTCATTTTTTGATGCAGATTCTGATGGGGATTTAGATTTAATGGTAGGCTCCGGAGGTAATGAGTTAGGGCAGGAAATCAATTATAGAGCTAGATTATATTTAAATAATGGGAACGGAAATTTTACATTGTCACCAAATAATATTCCTTCAATTAAAAAAAATATTTCTGTTATTAGTTCATGTGATTATGATAATGATGGTGATATAGATGTTTTTATAGGGTCTAGATCTGTTGTAGGAACCTATGGCATTAACCCAAACCATTTATTTCTAATTAATAATGGAGATGGTTCTTTTATAGATGGTACTACTCGGTATGCATATGATCTTAAAGATGCTGGAATGATTACAAATGCTGTTTGGGCAGATGTTAACAATGATAACAAAAATGATCTGATTACAGTCTCTGAATGGGATACTCCAAAAATTTATTTAAATAATGGCAAACAACTTAGTAAACTAAAATCAAGTTTTGATGATTTGTTCGGAATGTGGAATGTGGTTGAAGCGGCCGATTTGAATAGTGATGGACTTGTAGATTTTATTTTAGGGAATCAAGGGACCAATACATTTTACAAAGCTAGTAAGGAACATCCAATGAAATTATGGATTAATGATTTTGATAATAATGGTACTATTGAGCAAATAACAACTTGTAATTATGATGGAAAGGATTTTCCAATTCTAATGAAAAAGGAATTAACAGGTCAAATGGTCAAGCTGAAAAAACAAAACCTTAAGGCTTCAGAGTATGCATCAAAATCTATAGATGAATTATTGACAAAAGAGGTTGTTGATAAATCAATAGTAAAGAAAATAAATGTTACAGAATCGGTTATTGCTGTGAATAATGGCAATGGCAATTTTACCATTAAAAAGCTGCCAAATAGGACACAATTTTCTTGTGTTTGTGGAATTATTTGTGAAGATATTAATAAAGACGGAAAGCTTGATTTAATTATGGCAGGTAACAATTTTGAATTCAAACCACAGTTCTCTAGACTAGACGCAAGTTATGGAAGTATTCTTTTAAATGATGGAGATTTTAATTTTCATTGGCAAGATTATAATACTACTGGGTTTTTCATTAAAAATGAAGTCAAACACTTAAAGGTATTTAGAGATAAGGATGGTAAAAGCTATGTTATTGCTGCAATTAATAATGAAAACCCAAAAATATTTTTAATAAATGACTAAGTCCTCTTTTTACATTTTAATATTCGCTTGTTTTTTGGCTTGTAACCATAATGATGAGCTTATTTTTAATAATCCATCTCCAAAAAATACGGGCATTAATTTTGTAAATCAACTTACTGAGACAAATGATTTGAACATTTTAGATTATCTGTATTTTTATAATGGAGGGGGCGTAGCTATAGGAGATATTAATAATGATGGATTGCAAGATATTTATTTTTC
The DNA here is from genome assembly GCA_024643405.1 of Flavobacteriales bacterium. GTDB lineage: Bacteria > Bacteroidota > Bacteroidia > Flavobacteriales > Flavobacteriaceae > Yeosuana. The sequence goes on from JAHENA010000067.1 coordinate 11,430, forward strand.
TGGAAATCAAGTTAAAAATAAATTATACTTAAATAAAGGAAATTTAAAATTTGAAGATATTACAGATAAAGCGGGAGTTGCTGGAAATAGTACCTGGAATACTGGGGCTGTAATGGGTGATGTTAATGGCGATGGATATTTAGATATTTATGTTTGTGCCGTTGTTGGAATAAATGGTTTTAATGGTTTTAATGAATTGTTTATTAATAATGGCGACGGAACCTTTTCTGAACAAGCAACTAAGTACAGATTGGATTTTGACACATTTAGTTCATCAGCAGCCTTTTTAGATTATGACCTAGATGGTGATTTGGACATTTATTTGCTAAATCATGCCATACATACACAAGAGTCATTTGGGAAAGCAAGTTTGAGATATAAGCGTAATTATCAAACAGGTGATAAACTTTTACGAAATGATGGTGATAGGTTTACAGATGTAAGTGAAGAAGCTGGTATTTTTGGAGGTGTAAATGGCTACGGTTTAGGTGTCTCAATTGCTGATTTCAATCAAGACGGATTTCCAGATATTTTTGTTGGTAATGATTTTCATGAAGATGATTACTATTATCTAAATAACGGAGATGGAACATTTTCAGAAAAGCTAAAAGAATTTTTTGGACATACATCAAGATTCTCTATGGGAAATGATGTGTCTGATATTAATCATGATGGGTGGCCAGATATCATGACACTCGATATGCTTCCAGAAGATGAAAATGTTTTAAAATCTTCTGATGGTGATGATGATTTTCAAGTTCAAGAACTGCGTATCAAACAATTTGGATATAATTATCAATTTACCCGTAATATGTTGTTTGTAAATCAGCAAAATACACCTTATTTAGAAACTGCTTTATTAAGTGGAATCGCAGCTACCGATTGGAGTTGGAGTGCTCTTTTTGCAGACTATAATCAAGACGGAGAGCAAGATATATTTGTTTCAAACGGCATCCCTAAACGTCCAAATAATCTGGATTTCATAAAGTTTGTTTCGAGTGATCAAATTCAAAATAAAATTGATAACACTAAATTAGTTGACCAAGAAGCACTTAATTTAATGCCATCGGGGAAAGTGTACAACTACATTTTTAAAGGAGATGGCGATTTGAATTTTGAAGATAAATCTGGTAAATGGATATCAAATGATCCAAACATTTCCGGTGCCACTGCCATGGGAGATTTAGATAATGATGGGGATTTAGACTTAGTAACTAATAATATAAATACCACTGCATCCATTTATGAAAATACCACTAATGATAAAGCGAATTATCTTAAAATAAAATTTAATTATTCAAAGCAAAATTCTTTTGGGTTAGGAACAAAAGTGATTTCTTATAACAAGGGAGTAAAGCAATATAAAGAACTATATACGGTTAGAGGTTTTCAAGCATCCTCAGAACCTTTAATTCATTTTGGCTATGGTAATGAAAAAGAAGTAGATTCAATTAAGATTATTTGGCCTAATAAAACATTCCAAACTTTAAAAAATATTAAAGTAAATCAAACCTTGGTTATCAGTACTGAAAACACAAAGGCATTTGATTATCAACTGTTTTGTAATAAGTCAAATGTATTATTTAAAAAAGTTGAAGATAATTTAGGTATTGATTTTACTCATAAAGAAGATAGTTATATTGATTTCAATAGACAAAAATTGATACCCTATAAAGTTTCTGATAGAGGACCGGCAACGGCTATTGGTGATTTGAATAACGATGGTTTGAAAGATATTTATTTTGGTGGTTCAAAACATATCCCATCAAAAATATACCTCAATACAAATAAAGGTTACTCAGAAACAAAAATAGGAGTTATTGCAAATGATTCAACGAAAGAAGATGTTGTAGCACTCATAGCAGATTTTAATAATGATAAAAAAAATGATATAATTATTGGGTCAGGAGGAGCCGATTTTTATAATCAAATGAAACCATTATTAGATAGTTATTACGTACAAAAGGACTCTAGTTTTGTTGTTGCTAATTTGCCTGAATATTTTGAAAACGCTTCAGTAATTAAGTCATGTGATTTTGATAATGATGGTGATCTTGATGTTTTTATTGGCAATAATGCCGTTTCAAACGATTTTGGTAATATTCCTAATTCGTATATTTTAAAAAATGAAAAAGGTAACTTCTCATTATTAGATAATAAATTATTACAAAAGGCAGGCATGATTACAGATGCTATTTGGGATGATTTTGATAATGATGGTCAAATAGATTTAATTGTAGTTGGAGAATGGATGTCACCTAAATTCTTTAAAAATAACAAAGGACAATTTAAAGAGGTTAATCTCCTTAATCAAGGATTAAATGGGTTGTGGCAAAGTATAATTTCTTACGATATTGATGGTGATGGTGATACAGATTACCTCTTAGGAAATTGGGGTACAAATACAAAATTTAAAGCTTCAAAGAAATTTCCAATGAAAATGTATTATTCAGATTTTGATAAAAATGGTAGTACTGAAACTATTGTTTCTATTGAAAAAAACGAAAAATATTATCCATTGCTCGATTTTGATAAGTTATCTGGACAATTGGTTAGTCTCAAAAAAAAGTTTATAAATTATAAAGATTTTGCAGGTAAAACTATTGAAGAAATATTTGACGACAAGATTTTAAGGCAAGCAACTATTAT
>JAHENA010000067.1:14178-16396 GCA_024643405.1 Flavobacteriales bacterium
ATTGATAGAGTTATTGATATTATGGTACATGATATTTTTTCTCCGCCAGTGGCAAGTCGTGTTTTTGCTTATCCAGATATAGCAGCTTATGAAATTATTGCTGAAAATAATCCTGAATACAAGTCATTACGTGGACAAATTAAACATTTAGGTAGCATACCAAAGCCAGATCCATCTAAAGATGTAAATTATCAATTGTCGGCATTAATTGCACATATAAACATGAGTAAACTATTGATTTTTTCTGAAGACAGACTTTCTGTTTATCAGGATAGTTTATATAAAGTATGGGGAGGTATAAACCCAAAACAATTTGAAGATTCTAAAGCTTATGCGATAGAGGTTTCTGAGTTTATAACCAAATGGATGAATGGTGATAATTATAGTCAAACCCGTACTATGCCAAAATTCAGTGTCAATTCACAAGAAGAAGGGCGTTGGCAGCCTACACCACCATCATATATGGATGGATTAGAGCCTCATTGGAATAAAATTAGACCATTCGTTTTAGACTCGGCCTCTCAATTCAAACCAATTCCACCACCAAAATTTTCAATGGATGAAACTTCTGATTTTTACAAAGAATTGAAAGAGGTTTATGATATACGTAATAAAATGAGCGTTGAAGGTGATGAATCAAACGAAGTTCAAATTGCTAAATTTTGGGATTGTAATCCATACGTATCTGTTACTAGAGGCCATTTAATGTTTGCTACAAAAAAAATAACACCTGGTGCACATTGGATGTTGATTGCCAAAATAGCTTGTAAAAATGAGAATGCTAATTTTGATAAAACCGTTTATGCAAATACCAAAACGGCTATAGGAATAGCCGATGCATTTATTAGTTGTTGGGATGAAAAATACCGTAGTAACCTTGTTAGACCAGAAACACTGATAAATAAATATTTAGATGATGAATGGAAACCTGTTTTACAAACACCACCATTTCCAGAATATACGAGTGGTCACTCCGTAGTTTCTGGGTCAGCATCAACAGTTTTAACTGAAATTTTTGGTGACAATTTCAACTTTTCAGATGATAGTGAATTGCGATATGGTTTACCAATAAGAAATTATACGTCTTTCAACCAAGCAGCTCAAGAGGCAGCTATAAGTAGAATGTATGGAGGTATTCATTATAGAGCCGCCGTGGAAGTTGGAATTGGTCAGGGTATTAATGTAGGTAATTTGGTAAATGAAAAATTGAAATTCAAAAATTAATATGAAATTGACAAAATTTATAAAAGTCATAACTGCATTTTTGTTAATAAGCTTAGGTACTTGGTACTTTTTTATTAAAGATTATAATTATAAAATCACTTTTAAAACAAACCAAGCTCCAGGAGTTGTTTATGATCATATATTAAAATGGAATAATGGAGAATCTGCTTATAAAAATGTGATTACATTATTAAAAAAATCTCCTTTTAATCAAGTTGAACAAAATCTTTTAAGTGGAGATTCTATTTATAGATATAATTGGAATATCAAAAGAGAAAATGACTCGACTACTGAAGTAACCGTAAAAATAAAAGACGAAAATCATAGTTTAAAACAAAATTTTCAAGTAATTTTTTTTAAAAATGCATTTGTAAAAAAAAGTATTAGAACGGTGGAAACGTTTGGTAAGGAGTTAATTCAAGTGGCAAAAACCTTTAAATTGTCAGAAGTTACTAAATCTCAAATCCCAGCTCAAAACTGTTTATATATCTCATTGAACTCAAAAGTAAATAATAAAGCAAGGACAATGCTTGATAATATTTCTGTGTTGACAGATTATATCAAAGATAATAAGATTGATATAGATGGTAGCCCATTTTTAGATATCAAGGAATGGAATGTCGATGAAGACAGCATAGTATTTGATTTTTGTTTTCCAATAAAAGAAATAACTAACCGTCCTTTAGATGAAAGGGTTAAGCTAAAAAAAACAAAGCCTAAAAAGGCTTTGATGATGATTTATAATGGAAATTATCGAGCTTCAAATATGGCATGGTATGCTCTTATTGATTATGCCAAAATAAATAATATTAGGATTGAATATCTGCCAGTAGAGTTTTTTTTGAACGACCCTCACCAAGGTGGAGATGTATTAATGTGGCAAGCTAATATTTATATGCCAATAATGGAAGTCCAATAGAATATGTAAAATATATTGTAATAAAACAATCAATATTATGATTGGTGAGAAGTTAATCTATTATTCTGTTTACAA
>JAHENA010000068.1 GCA_024643405.1 Flavobacteriales bacterium
CAGAAGAGGATCCTTTTTTAAAACATTTTGATGAACATGGCAATTTCATTGAACTTGATAAAGTGGAAAAAGATGCGTCTCAACCAACCATCAATTATAGTTATAAAGAAAAAAAAGATTAACGTCGTTGTCTGACTGCCTCATAAAGAAAAGCACCACAAGCTACAGAAACATTGAGTGATTCTATATCTCCCAATAAAGGTAATTTGGCTTTATCATCAACTACTTTTAAAATTGAAGGATTTATACCTCTATCTTCTGATCCCATAATAATAGCACAAGGCTCTATAAAAGACACATCATATAAAGTATTCTCAGTCTTTTCAGTAGCTGCTATGACTTTTATACCAGAAGCTTGCATGTAAAAAACAGCATCTTTAATATGGTCAACTTTGCAAATAGGCACTTTAAATACGGCACCAGCACTGGTTTTTATAGTATCACCATTCACAGGTGCACCGCCTTTTTTTTGAATAATAATACCGTTGACACCGGTACATTCAGCCGTTCTTATAATAGCACCAAAATTTCTCACATCACTTAACTGGTCCAGTAATAAAAATAAAGGTGTTTTTCCTGATTCAATAACATTCAAAACCAACTGCTCCAAGTCATGAAATTCAATTGGAGAAATTTGCGCAACAGCACCTTGGTGGTTACTTCTAGTCAGTCTGTTTAGCTTTTCAACAGGAACATAAGAACAGTTCACATCATGTTTCCTTAAAACACTTTCTAGTTCAATAAACAGCTCTCCTTTTAAACCTTTTTGAAGAAAAACTTTATCAATTGTTTTTCCCGCATTTATAGCTTCAATAATGGCTCTTATTCCAAAAATTTGTGTTTGATCTTGCATGCTGCAAAGGTATATAAAAGTACTTAATCCTTTGAAAATATAGATTTTATTATTTTTTGAGAGAATGTTATAATATGTTTATATCAAATCAACTAATAATGAAACCATTTTATCGTTTAAAATTTATAGACTTAATGAATATTACTTAGAATAGCTATATTTACGGAAATGTACATTAATTTGAGGTCTAAGTTTTTAATAGTATTTTTCTGTCTGAATGTTGCTTTGTTGTTTTCTCAAAAGGAATCGGCAAATTGGTATTTTGGAGAATTTGCCGGTCTTAGTTTTAATTCTAACAATCCAGTCCCACTTTTAAATGGAAGATTAGTTACTAGTGAAGGTTGTGCTACTATTTCTGATCCAAACGGGAATTTATTGTTTTATACAGACGGAGTGAACATTTGGGATAGGCGCCATGAAGTTATGTTAAACGGACAAGGCTTGTTGGGGCACAGCTCAAGTACGGAGTCTGCTTTGATAATACCAAAACCAGGAAGTAAGTCTAGATTTTATGTATTTACTATTGATCAGCCCAGTTATTATTTAAAGGATAATCCTGTAATAAATGGTGTCAATTATTCAGAAGTTGATTTGGCTTTAAATAATGGTTTTGGGGCTATAGTTGATGGTGTCAAGAATATTCATTTAGTGACCTATAATCCTAATGATTTTTTAGAAAATAAATATAAATCTACAGAGAAAATTACGGCAGTTACACATAGTGATGGCAGTTCTATTTGGGTTATAACCTATTTCATGGATAGATTTTATGCTTTTAAAGTTGATGCTACCGGAGTAAATTTAAATCCGGTAATTTCAACGGTACAGCAATTAGTTAAACCAGTTTTAAATGATGACGGAGCCAATATTTCTGCTATTGGGTATTTAAAAGTCTCCCCAAGCGGAAAGAAAATTGCTATTGCCCATAGTTCAACAACTGTGGGAAGTCCAAGAACCGGAAGAAAGAAATCAGGAAAGGTGTTTCTTTATAATTTTAATAACTCCAATGGATTGGTTAATAATGAATTAGAAATTTTTTCTGGAGGCTATCCTTATGGAATTGAATTTGCACCCAACTCAAAGCTTTTATATGTTACAAATAATATATTCGATGACTCTGATACTTTTATTAATGGAGAATTGTATCAATATAATTTGGCTGGATCAAATATTGCGGGTTCCAAACAAACCATAATTTCTTCACAAAATATTGCGGGGGCTTTGCAACTGGCGATAAATGGGAGAATTTATAGAGCAGGATATAGATCTGGAGCGGCGGGTTTAGATTTATCTGTAATAAAAAACCCTAATGAGATTGGGTCCTTATGCGGGTATTCAGAGAATACGGTTAGTCTGGGTGGAAGGGCCTCAAAACTTGGACTACCACCATTTGTACAATCCATATTCCTTTACACCTTTGCTTATGAATATACTTGTTTAGGAGATCAGACACATTTTTATATCACTTCAGAAGAACCCTATGACACAGTCGTTTGGGATTTTGGAGATGGTCAAACATCAACAGATATAGAATCTTATCACAGTTATAGTTCTCCCGGTGTTTATTCCGTTAGTTTAACATTAACCTTAAATGGAATACAAAGAGATCCAATGATAAAGCAATTGATTATATCTGAACCACCAGGAGTATTAAGTGGTATTTATGATTTAATTCAGTGTGATTCTTTTGATAATAATCCTAATGATGGCCTCGCAACATTTAACTTGCAACAGGCTAATGCACCATTAAGTTTATATACAAATGAGGCCATACAGGTTTATTATTACCATTCATTAGCTGACGCTGCAAATGATGTGTTGAATATTAATGCGATGTCAAACATTTATACTAACCAATGGCAGGATGAGCTGTTATATGCTAAGGTCTATAAAGCCAATACAGAATGTTATAATATAGCCACGATTAGATTAAAAACAACGCAACAAGTTGATATTGGTATACAAGAATTATCTGCCTGTGATTATGAGGGTGATAGTATTGCAGAATTTGATTTAGAATCAGAGGGGAATAGAATCGCTTCGATTTTAAACCTTCCTTCGGAAGTTTCTATATCGTTTTATGAAAAAGAAAGTGATGCGGCCATTGGGGTGAAAGCTTTAGCAAGCTTGTATTCATCAACAAGTAGAGTTTTATATATACGGGTAGAAAGTGATAATGCCTGTTATGGAGATGGCATATTAAATTTAAAAGTTAAAGACTTTCCGCAGTTAGATGATCAGATTGTTAGTGTTTGTCAAGAAGACTTTCCAATAAGTATTAGTTCTGGAATGGATGTCGGCTTAATAAACGATTTCAAATATAAATGGAATACCAATGAAAGCACCAATGAAATAACTGTAAATGAGGCTGGTATTTATGAAGTGCGAGTTTATGATGAATTTATTGATTGTGAAGATTTTGTGTTTGTTACTGTCAAACAAAATGTCATTCCAGATATTCAGGAAATAGTTATTGATGGTCATAGTATCAAAGTTGTTCTAAATTCTGAAGAGGATTATCTTTTTGCCCTTGATGATGAGTCCGGTGTATACCAAGAAAGTAATATATTTTTAAATATTATTGAAGGAGAACATGAGGTGTTCATTAAAGATATTAACAGTTGTGAAACAGTTTCTCGAAGCTTTTACATATTTGGTTTCCCTAAATATTTTACACCTAATAATGATGGTGTCAACGATACCTGGAACGTTTATGGTTTAAATCCTAACCAATTTTTAAATGAAATATTGTTTATAGAAATTTATGATAGGTATGGTAAACTTATAAAATCATTTAATCCATTAACGTCTGCGGGTTGGAATGGTACTTTTAATGGATCGCTTTTAACGCCAGATGATTATTGGTATATGATGAAATTACCAAATGGAGAAATTTATAAAGGACATTTTACTCTGAAGATTTAAATTCAATTCCAAATATTACTGACTAACCATTGTGCGGCATCCCGTAGATAAGGGGTATAATCACAAACAGCATAATGGTCTAAGCCGGGAGCAATAAAAAATTGTATATCTGATCCGGCTGCTATTGATTCTTCTACATAACCTTGGGTTGTTGCAACTGGGAATAAGAGATCATCTGCCCCGTGAATAACATACAAAGGAATCTCAATTTTTTCAATGGAGCCATTGCTTTTTTTTGTGTTATAGGATGTAGCCATTGGAATGGCGGCTGAAAACATACTTGAAAAATATTGCGCGTAAAACCAGGAGCCATTACCACCATCACTGTAGCCTGTGATTGCTGTTTTGTCTATATCAATAGGTAAATAGGAGGTAGCCAAGTCAAATAAGGCTAGAATCTGTATTTGATTGGATGGATCATACCAAAGTTTGGCATTACTGTTAGGGCTAATGATGAAAGCGTCTATAATGCCATCTAAGGCCGGAGTAATTAAACAGTCTGTTGATTTATGGGCATTTGGTGAAACATTTTGAGCGCCGCCATGTAAACTAAAAATTAATGGTTTTTTATTGAGAGGTCCGGCCTCTTCAGGAATGATAATTCTAAAATTCCAGAATAAGCCTTCAGTAGTTGATTCCAAGGACACATCATTTATGCCTGGTTGAAAGTCAAAGTTTTGAAAATCATTTCTGACATCATCAGCGGTTCTGGGTAAGTCTACTATAACATCGCCATCATCATTTTGAACATCTATAAAATTGGGGTTCGGGCTATTGCAACTTTCATTTAAAATAAAAATTAAAAACAGCATTGAAATTTTCAGAAGCTTATACATAGCAATGAATTACTTTTAAATATACAAATTATATTTTTAGACGAATTACTTGCGCTTTTGTTACTAATAAAAAAAGGCTGTTTTCTTAGAAAACAGCCTTTTAACTATAATTGAAATAATATTTAGTTTACGTCAAAGAACAATTTGGTTGTTTGCTCATCTCCACCAATGGCTTCAGATGCAGCAGCCCAGTTTGTTTCATTTAAGTTTTGCTCACTAATAGGATAGGTATATCTAGTAGGAACAGGTTTACCACTAACTGCAGGTAAGTTGAATGTTGGAGTATCATAGACTCTCCAAGCAGTCCAAGCTTCAAAACCTCTGTTATACATGGCTAACCAAAGTTGGTTACCAATTTTTTGTTTAGCGGTACCAGGAGCTGTTGCATACGCTACAGCAGGATTAGCTAAATAAGTAGCTACGTCTGATACTCCCCAGTAATCAAAAGAAGCGGTAATACCATTATTATAGAAAGTTGCAGCAGTAGTTCCAGTAATAATACCACGATCAGCAGCATCAGCTTTGTAGAAACATATTTCAGCATAATCTATTAAACAAGCTGGGAATGTAGGGTCATGCATTGCAGTACCATCATCATAACCTCTTAAATGTGTATATGAACCAAAACTATTGTTCTCTCCATAAGGACCACCATCATAAATACCAGCACCTAAGTTTTGGTCAAAATAAGCCGGTCTTCTTGGATCATTTAAGTTATTCATAAAATCTACAAGCGTATTAGCAGCAACGAAATCTGCACGTCCTGATTGTACTAAATCTACCCATACTGGGTTAGTATTAGGAGTTGCACCTTCATAATGCAAAGCTGCATTGTCGTCATTAGAAGTGAAAGTACCACCTGTTACAGCCGCATTAATTGCAGCAGTAGCTCTAACAGTAAAACCATTAGCGTCAATCACTCTTAAGCCCATTCTTAGTAATAATGAGTTGGCAAATTTCTTCCAGCTAGTAGCGTCGCCACCATAGATAGGATCAGCAGATCCAAATCCTGAACCAGTTAAATCTGGTATTGCAGCAGTCAAACGATCTAATAAATCAAGATAAATAATACCTGCATCGTCATATACTGGTAACACAAATTCACCGGCATTTAATGCTTGAGAATAAGGAATATCTCCAAAAGTTTCCACTAATTGAGCCCAGGTATACACCATTAATACTTCAATTTGAGCGTTACTTGAAGCTTTTTCTGCAGCCGATAAGTCTGGTGCAGCATTTACCACTTCTTTAGCAGTTGTTAAGTCTAATAAAACGTCTCTGTACATTTCTGACCAATGGTTGGCAGGAATGTTTCTATTGTTGAAATCATAATTGGCTTCATCAACATACGTAGTTTCGGTCCAGTGTTGTCCTAACATTCTGTAAATGTTAGTATTAACATTAGTACTCGTCATTTGATCATACAAACTCTTGGTTGCTGCGTTAAATAGAAAACTAGCATCAACCTGAGTTGGATTTTTTGGATCTCTGTTTAAATTTTCATAAGTGTCATCAGATTGACATGACACTAATGCAATTAGAGATAGTACGGTTAATAATATTTTTTTCATAATTTATTTTTTTTTAAAACTGTAATTTAATACTTGCTCCTAATTCTCTGATAGAAGGGTAAGCTCCAGATTGATATCCTTGAATATTACCTGAACTTAAACCAGCTTCTGGATCAGCATAAGGAGTACTCTTATCAATTATCCATAAGTTTCTACCAATGATTGATATTGAAGCAGAAGTAAATGGCGTTTTATCAATGAATTTTTGATCAAAATTATAAGTTAAATTAGCTTCACGTAATTTAACATATCCTGCGTCATAAACGTGTAATGCGTTAGGAGCACGTGCATATCCGTAAGGGTTTGCATAAATATTAAAGTTAGCTCTAACTTCGTTTTTAGTTCCATCAGGAGCAACACCATCAACGATTAATCCACCTGAATCAGCGCCATAGTTTCCTGGAGTACCAGTAACGACATCTCTGATTGGATTTCCTAATTCGTTAGTACCAGCTGACCAGTCATACATACCTGTTGCATAACCGTACCAAGTATCTAATGAGAATACACTACCACCTTTTTGGATATCAATTAAGAACCCTAAGCTAAGGTTTTTGTATTTAAATGTGTTGAAAACACCCGCTTTCCAGTCAGGATTAATATCTCCAATTACTACGTTACTATTACCTGTTCTTTGGTAAGTACCAATTCTACTTGCAGAACCTGTTTGGTTAATAATACGTCCACCATTATCAGCGTAAATGAAATCAGAACCTCTGATTGTACCGTAAGGTTGACCAGGAGTAGCATTAATTGAAATACCACCTTGGAAAGATCCTAATTGTAAATTGTCAATACCATTTAATAACTCAACTACTAAACTTTCGTTTTTAGCCCAGTTTGTTGTGATATCCCATTGGAAATTAGCAGATTTTAAAGGGGTTAAGTTTAATTGTACTTCCCATCCTTTATTTTCTATAGTACCTGCATTTAATACAGCAGAAGTATATCCTGTTGCTGTAGATAATGGAATACTTGTAATTTGGTTAATGTTTTGAGTGTTGTAATAAGAAACATCGAAACCTACTCTTCTGTTTGCAAATGACATTTCAACACCTATTTCATAACTCTCTTGTCTTTCAGGTAAAAGGTTTAAGTTAGCTTGAGCACCTGGGTTAGATGCAATACCATTACCATTAAAAGGTGTTCCAATTCCAAAAGTATTGAAAACTCTGTATGGGTTAGTATCACTACCTACTTCAGCATAGTTTGCTCTAAGTTTACCAAAAGATAACCAGTCAGCCTCAATTAATTGAGAGAAAATTAAACTTCCAGAAACAGAGAAATAGTTATATCTGTTATTTTCTTTAGGAAGTGTAGAAGAACGGTCAGATCTGAAAGAACCTTCTAAATAAGCGAAGTTATCATATCCTAAACTAGCTCTGATATACTCACCATCAACCATACTTGTAGCATCGTATTCAGTAGGAGCATTTATTGGGCTTACACTATTTGAAAGGGCATATAAGCTTTTTAAGTTTAATCCACCATTCGTAGCAGCATAAATACTGTTATTAACGTTTCTTCTTATGTTTATACCTACGTTTCCTTCTAAATTTAATTTATCAGTTAAATCTTTATTAAAGTTTAACATGAAATCATAGTTGTATTCTGAAACGTTGTTGTTATATCTTGAGTAAGATGAAACGTTAGAACTTCCTACGTTAGTTCTTTCTTCTTGTAATTCAGCATAAGTATCAAATGAGAATCTTGCCATGGCATTTAACCAATCATTAATTTCATAATCTAATGCGAAATTACCAAAGAATCTACTTCTAGTATCCGTTTCGAAATTTTCGTAAAAAGTCCAATAAGGGTTATCAGAATAGATAGGCGCTGAATCATCCCAAGAATATGCGTTCCAAGTAGTATTGTCTCTTGTAGCAAAATAAGAATCTCTTTGTTGTTTTAAGTCAACGTTCATTTGGAACCATTGTCTGAACTGTTGCATAGCGTTATTTGAATCATAACCAGTACCGTTTCTACCTAAACCATCTGTTTTTACATAGTTAAAGAATGTAGAAGCTGTTAATTTATCAGATAAATTGTGTGATCCGCTAAAAGAAACACTATTTCTTTTAAGAATACTGTTAGGTAAGTTTCCTGTTTGATTAAGATTTGTTACACCTAATCTGAATGAGCTTTTATCAGTTCCACCATCTAAAGATACAGAATTTACAGCAGTAACACTTGTTCCCCAAACATAGTTAGGATCGTGCTCACCAGCAACCCATGGAGTCGCTACTTTGTAACCGTCTAATTTAGGATAGATAGAAGTCCATTGATACACTAATAAATTTTCATCAAAAGCAGCACCATAAGATGCATCTTCAGTAAAAACAGTTGTTAAATCATCAACACCGTCTCCATCAACATCATATAATCCGAAGTATCCTCCAGGACCATCATAATATGGACCGTAACCAGCACCATATTTATTTTGATATTTTACTAAAGTTTCTTTGTCAGCATTACCCATAGTGATACTAGAGTTTACTGTAACACCAATACCTTTTTGAGTTTGACCTTTTTTAGTTGTAATCATTACAACACCGTTTGATGCTCTTGAACCGTAAAGCGCTGTTGCAGCTGCTCCTTTAAGTACGTTAATTGATTCAATGTCATCTGGGTTGATGTCTGATGCAGCGTTACCATAATCATAACCACCACGACCAGTTCTTTGATTACCAGAGTTAGAGTTACTGTTGTCAACAGGAATACCATCCACAACAAATAAAGCCTGGTTGTTACCTGCAATAGAGTTATTACCTCTAATGACAACGTTTGTAGAACCACCAAGGTTACCAGACGTTTTAATACTTAAACCGGCAACTTTACCAGATAGTGAGTTTACAAAGTTTTGGCTTTTTACAGCAGATACGGCATCACCTTTAACTTCTTGTGTTGCATACCCTAAACTTTTCTTTTCTCTTTTAATACCCAATGCAGTTACAACCACTTCGTCTAATACGGCTGCATCTTCCAGCATGGTTACATTAACTGTATTTGAGGCACCAACAGTGACCTGCTGGCTTTTTAATCCTAAATACGAGAAAACTAAAACGTCTCCTGATTTTGCATTGATAGAAAATTTTCCATCAAAATCAGATTGAGTACCGCTTGTAGTCCCTTGTACCAGGATGTTAACACCAGGGATTGGAAGACCGGAGTTATCCGATACAATACCTGATATTGTTTTTTCTTGTGCGAACGTTAATTGCACAACAAACGCTAGTAATAGCGTTAGAATTCCACTAAACTTTGTTTTCATTTTATGATTTATTTGAATTAGTCACCCCAAAAATCTTAATAAAAAGTTAATTAAACAATAAATTAGGGTTAAATTTTCAATTATTAATGATTATAATTTAAAAATGGACATTTTTTCTTACTAAAAAGGATGGCTTTTTTAGAAAACATTGCAATATTGGTATTAACCTTATTATAACACTGCTATTAATTAAATTGATGCAAAAAAAAACACCTCATTTGAGGTGTTTTTTAAATATGTGATTAAAGTTTACTTAATCCAAGGTGATAACAGTCACTTCTCCAGCGCCATAATCTCCATCTGAAGCATGCAATGTAGCACCATTATACGTTAGAGTATAGGCTCCACCACCATCGCCATAAAGATCACCCATTAAAAATTGGTATGATCCAGGAGATAAACAGAATTTTTGAGAGAATTCTGTTTCATCTGGGTATGGTCCACCTTCATATAAAAGGTTATCATCCATATCATAGATTTCCCAGTACTGTTCTTCTGGATAAGAGTCAAACGTAATGGCTAGAACTAATTCAGGATAAGGACATACTTGTTTCAATTGTAATTTGATTGATTTGCCCTGAAAAGATCCATCAGCGTCAGTAATTTCAATTTCTATAGTGTTACCATTTGCAGGATCAATTGCTGGTCCGCTTGCAGTTACCGTAAATGACCCTACATTAGAATTTGCAGGGACAATAACAAAATTAGGAACTGTGTATTGACTTGCATCTGTACCAGCTTCAACAACACCTATACTAAATTGGCGTTCTGCACTAGAAATGGTTGTAGTATATACTTTTACTTCTAATGAGCCACTTCCTTCAGGATCCACTCCAAATTCCATTGAAGGTGCTTCAAATGTGACGTAATCTAAATCAGGCACATAAGTGTCCTCACAATTTTGTAAAAATGTGAATGAGAACAATGTCAAAAAGAGATATATTATTTTTTTCATAAATTTTAAATTTAATTTTAATTAATGATTAAATATACTAAACAGGTGTTTAGTTATTTTGATCACTGATAAATGGGTTATTTTGAATTTCTGCTTCTGGAATTTCAAAAGTAAGACGTTCATCATTATATTGAATTACTTCACCTACAAAAGATAAATGGTTTGGACCTCTTTTCATAGATCTTTTATTTCTCTTAAGGTTTAAGTAAGTTTTACCTTCACCCCACAATTCTATTCTTTGTTGTAAATATATTTCGTCTAATAATGCTTGACCAGATAAGGCATCAACATAAGCTGTACTAGGAAGTCTCTTATTTAAGACTGCCTTTAGTGCTGTTCGTGCCGCTGCTTCATTAGTTGTTTTTGCTGCTGCTTCGGCATTTAACAAATACATTTCTTCAACTCTCATATAAACATAATCAGCAGTTACTGTTGTACTTGCACCGGCAGGTACTCTTTGTGCATCATAAAACTTATATAATGGCATTAACTTACGGTAAGCACTTGTTCCAGTATAAAACTGTCCTTTTCTCACATCATCAGCAGGAATGGCAGCATATAAATCGGCATCAATTGCCTTGGCATCACCATAAGCGGCATAACTGTAAGAATAATAGTCTATTTGACCCCACCAGGATACTAAGTCTAGTTCAGTATCTGAAGTAATATCAAGACCCCACATCCAAGCAGGTGTATTCACATCATTAAAACCACCTAAAACTTCCGCCTCATCCAAAACTGGGTAATTTCCCATAACTTCACCAGTCAACGCAAAAACTTCAGCATTTTTACCCATAGCTCCATAAACATACGCTAAAATACCTTTTGCAACATCCTGGTTAATTTGAACCTTATCAGATCTGCTAAAGCCATCTAATAAAGAAATGGCGTCCAATAAATCACTTTCTATAAGTGCATAGATTTCAGATGCTGCTACTTTAGGACCATTTTGATCTTGTAAATCATCATAAATCGGTAAAATAAGCTCCGCTGGATCATACGTCTTTTGGAAATATTGAGTTAAGTAAAAGTATGAATGCGCTCTCATTGCTTTTGCCTGACCTAAAATGTATTTATTTTCATCTAATTCAGGAGATGCATCATTACCACCTAAAGCCTCAATTACAGTATTTGCTGAACGAATGATTCGGTAGTAGTAGCGCCATACTTGATAGTTGTCTGTGTAAGTAAAGTCTTGTGTACACTGATACTCAGTAATACTCGCTCTATACCAGCCATAAGTACTAACAGAAAGGGCCATATCACTAGAAAGCATATCACCAAATATATCATACGCTTTTTGTCCAAAGTCGTCATGACCTGTGGTACCACCAGTTCCAGTTTCAACCATTAATTTATAGATACCCGTCATCGTTCCTGCAATAACATCAGGATTCTTTGATGCTGCTTCACCAATTTGGCTCGTAGTAATAAACTGAGACGGCTCTTTTACCAAAAAGTCCTCAGCACAGCTGAATACAAATAGCAGACCAGCTGTAATAAATGTTAATTTAAATAATTTTTTCATATTGCTTTTTTTTTTTAAAATTTAACTCTAACGCCTAAAGTAAAGGTTGTTAATGGGGCATATAACTGACGCCCTGAATTTCCAGTTTCACTAGTAGTTGGGTTAAACCCAGCTCTTGCAGTTTTTACAAAAAGATTATCACCAGACATCCATATGTTTACTACACTAAGCCCCGTTTTATCTAAGAATTTAGAAGGAAGTGTGTATCCTATCATGGCATTGTTAAGAGCGATATAATCTGTTTTTGTTAAAAAACGGGTTGAACCAGAGGTTCCATTAACAATTCTGTTATCTGTAAGTGCAGGAACATTAGTAATATCACCAGGTTGTACCCATCTGTTGGCAATATCTTTATGGAAATTGTTTCCAGCAGCACCAAAACGGTCACTCATTAATTCGCCGTATTGATTATCTAAGGCCCAACCACCTATACTATAAGTGAATTGTGTAGAAAAATTAAATGCGCCTAATTGCCCCGCTAATCGGAAAGCACCTCGAAGGTCAGGAATCGCAGATTTACCAATATATTTATTGGTTGCAGAAGCATAGGTTTTAGTAATTTGCCTCGCAACAGTTGCATCTGGATTATCATTTAGATAATCAGTCATTGAAAGAATAGAATCTTCACCACTATCTAAGATGCCGTTTCCGTTTAAATCATTCCAATATTGGTACCACATTGGTGCACCATCAGATGGATCAACGCCTGCCCATTCACGTGTGTAAAAGTCATAAATTGAACTACCTTTTGAATAACCATAAGGAGAAACAGAAGTATCTACAATTCTTGGCAATCCAGTAGAAGGTTCTAATGGCATGGTTGTAATTTTGTTTTTAATCATTTCACCATTTACCGTAAGGTCTAATTTGAAATTTTGACTGTTAAATAAATGACCCGTTAAATCAAATTCAATACCTTGGTTTTCAAGTTGACCGTCATTAACAGTCACAACAGCAATACCTTGAGATGGTCCTACTCTTCTATCAAAAATTAAGTTGTCTGTTTTCTTGTTATAAAAATCTACGGCACCATCAATGTATTTGCCAAGAGAAAATTCAACACCTGTTTGAAACATTTTTGATTCTTCCCAAGTTAAATCTGGATTTCCATTAGATCTAGGTGAAATAGAAATACCATTTAAAAAACTTGAATTATAAGTATCATAACCGGAATAATAACCAACACCAGCTTGATCACCAGTAACACCATAAGAAGCTTTCAACTTTAAGAAAGTAAATAAATTACTGCCTTTTAAGAATGATTCGTTCGACATTACCCAAGCTCCACCAATAGAATAAAAAGTACCCCATTTTTCATTTATAAATCTTGAAGACCCGTCACGACGAACAGAACCTGTTAAATAATATTTATCACTGAAGTCATAATTTACTTGTCCAAAATAAGACTCTATGGAAAAACCTTCACTGTAACCAGAAGGTGGTCCTAATGGGTTTACAAAGTTGTCTAATTCTAATAAACCATCAACAATTACTAAACCTTTATATTGACTGTCTTGAGAATAGGTATACTCAGTGCTTTCATGAGCGGCCAAAACTTCAAGTGAATGATCTCCAAATTGATTTTTGTAACGTAATAATTGTAAGAAATTTTGATTTAATCTTTCAGCATCTCTGGCAAATAAATTACCACCATCTCCCACTGCTGTACCATAAAATGGGTTGGTATAAGATTTGTAACGATCATTTGAATATTGTAATCCATAACGTCCTTCTAAAGTTAAATGATCATTGAATTTAATATTCATTGAAAAGTTACCGTTTAGTTCATGACGTTTAGACCCTACATTATCAAATAATGTAGAAGCTATTGGGTTTAAGTTATTTGCATTAGGACGCGGTTTTCCTGAAACAGCACCATAATCATATCTATATCCTCCAAAAATTGGGTCTGGAACTAAATTATAATTTGCATCTCTTAAAAATACCGGGAAAATAGGGGCCATTTTATCGGCAAATTCAAACAGGTTTTCTGACCCGTTGGTTTGACCATTATTTGCACTATCAGAATAAGCATATCCAATATTAGCGCCAACGTTTAACCATTCCTTTACATTTGAGTTAAGGTTTAAACGTGTTGTATAACGATCGTAACTGGTTCTTATAGCGTATCCATCATCATTTAAATAACCAAATGACACATAGTATTTGGTCTTTTCAGTTCCACCACCCATACGTAAATTTCCTTCATTACGAAATGCAGAATCAAAAGCATAGTCCTTATATAATTCAGGAGTATAAACTCTTGATACGCCGTTTCTTACTGTATGAGTCACAGGATCAATTAATTCGCTGGCATTAGCCACATTCCACATATTGTAACCAGGATTTACATAGGCATCAGTAAATAAAGTATTGTTTGCATAATCTACCGGGTCTACACCGTTGATTGCACCACGATTATAAAGACCTTCCCACACATATCCGATATATTCTTCTGGGGAAGTTACCACGTCATAACGTGGGATTAACTGCGTGTTGATACCACTTTTAACATCAATTTCAATATAATCATCTGCTGAAGTTCCACCTTTTGTAGTAATTAAGATTACACCGTTAGACCCTCTGGCACCATATATTGCAGTGGCCGTAGCATCTTTTAAAACGGTTGTACTCTTAATGTCTGAAGGGTTGATAGAGTTAATGCTTCCTACAAAAGGTACCCCATCCACAACATAAAGCGGGTCACGGCTTCCATTTACTGAACCGTATCCTCTAATTCTAATTGTTGAAGTTGTTCCTGGTTGTCCAGAAGTATTAATAACGGTCACACCCGCAACTTCACCCGCAAGTGCTTGAGACACGTTTGAAACGTTTTTTATCTCAAGTAATTCACTTCCTACAGTTTTGGCTGTTCCAGCAAAAGATTGTTTTGTAGCAGTACCGTAACCAACAACCAATACTTCATCTAAAGCAGCAATATCGGTTACCATGACAACATTCATTGTATTGGAAGCCCCTACAGTGACGTCTTGAGGTTTCATACCTAGATATCTAAATAATAAGACATCTCCAGTATTTGCCACGATGGAATATTTACCATCAAAATCACTTTGAGTTCCTTTTGTTGTTCCATTAATTACAACACTAACACCAGGAAGAGGTAAACCAGAATCATCGGTTATTGTTCCTGAAATAGTTTTTTCTTGTGCAAAAGTGAGTTGCACAACAAACGCCAGTAATAGCGTTAGAATTCCACTAAACTTTGTTTTCATTTTTAATTTTTTTGAATTAGTCAACGTAAAAATCTTAATAATAAGTTAATTAAACAATAAAAAACGGTTAAAATTGATGTTTTTTAACAAAAATATTTAGCATTTGACGTTTTTTTAAAAATTAGCAGTCAAACTTAAATGAACCTGTGAATTTGAGAGTTTAAATTTTTGATTACTTGTTTTACCATTGGCAAAGTTAAGTTTTAATAATCCAGCCTTTGAAAGAATACCAAATCCAAAACCATAAGCAAATAATTTGTCACTTGCATGTAAAATTTTATTTTCAAAAGAAGCGAAATCAATTATGGAATGAATATAAATGGTTGGACTTAAAAGGAATCTGTATTCTGTGTTTACATAGCCATAGGATGTTGCCAATATACTATTTTCATTAAAACCTCTAATAGAATTGATGCCACCAAATCTTGATAGTTCGTTTTCAAAGTAACTGTCAGAAACTAGGCTTGAACCATTTATTCTAAAATAAAAACTATTTTTTTGATTAAAATTAAAAATTTTAAAAGCATCAATATTTAATTGTGTTTGCTTTACTGTAGTTTCCGAAGATTTTCTTTTTCCAAATCCGGTTTCAAGAAATAATGTTGCATTAACTGGAAATAAAATATTATAATATTGAGGTTCAGTAAATTGATAAGCGATGGTGACAAAATTTGATTTGTAATCTGAAATGGCGTTAGTGTTTATTGTATTTAATAAATTATTAGATTCAGAGGTTTTAACACCAGAAAACAGTTTGTTTTTTGCGTTTATTTGATAATTAATCTTCACGGATTGATTTACAGTAGAAAAGGAGGAGTCTTGTTTAAAAATGTAAAGCTGTAAATCCACTCCAATGGGGGTATTTATCAAATAGGGCATGTTGATATCTGCCTGAAAAAATTTTTGATTGCCTTGTGTACTTTTATATTGTAAACCAAATGATTCTCCGTAATTTAAATTATTAACAAGATTTAAATTTAAGTAACCATTAAAATCAAGTTTATTAGTTTCTTCATTAGTGCCAAAACCCAAAAAGCCATCAAACATATTACTTTTTGATTTTTCTATATACATATATAAGGTTGTAGAGTCTTTTGTAAATAAAACTTC
>JAHENA010000151.1 GCA_024643405.1 Flavobacteriales bacterium
TTAAGAAAAAAAGGGATGATAGATTAAAAGCAGAGCAGGAAGCAAAACATAAGGCTGAAATTGCTAAGCAGGAAGCAGAACGTGAAGCTGCGATATTACAGGAAAAGGAAAGAATTAAAAAAAGAAATAAACGAAGGGCAACTGTTATTATTCCAATTGTAATAATTATAGTTGCAGTTGCAATAACAAGTAGTTTAAGTGTATATTTCAATGATAGAATGGTTAAAAAATTGTCCATTTCTAGAGATCTTTTAAATAATTCTAAAAGTGAACTTATATATTCAGCACAGTATGATAGTGCAGCCTCATATACAGCACAAGCGTTTGAATTATTTAAAAAATATAAAAAACCAGAATATGGCCATAATATTTTCGAACCACTTTATTATAATAGTTTGTTAGTAGCTTATAAAAACCTTTATAGAGGAAAGAATGATGATACTAAACTTATCGTAAAATATTCAAACGAAAAAATTGAAGTACCGATAGATATAGGTGAACTTCCTGAACGAGAAATTGTAACTTCTCGACAAAGAAGAAAATTGACCTTTAATGAATCCATCTCATTAAGTGATGAACCACCACCATTAGGTGATGAACCGCCATCAATGGATACTGGTTCTTCTTCTGTTAATTTAGTTATAAATGATGAAGAAAAAGAAAATATTGTAGATTTTTTTCAAGAGATCACGTTAACGTCATTACCATTAAATGAAGAATATTATATTGGGTTTGGGCGTGGAAAAGTTCAAAAATTAACAAAAATCAAACAAAAAGATTTGATGAGTAGTTATAGTATGAAGCCTTTAATAGAAAATCCAGAAAATCATCTTAAAGAACCTCTTCCTTTGGGATGGAACACTCAATCTATTGCTTTTAACTATAAAAATCTTTTAGCCATTGCGGAATTTAATAATTTAATTAATATATATAATACAGATTCTGGGACCTTGTATAAACAAATTAATATTATTGATGACCTAGAACCTCAAAGTAAAGAATTCATTAAATCAGTGGAGTTCAATAATAATGGTGAAATGTTTGTTTTAAATACTAGAAAATATTTAAATAATGAAAATGAAATTTATTCTATCATTAAATGGGATAATGAACTAAATCATCAGAAGAATTGGGATATAATTGAGGATCAGCAATATTGGACTTGGGAAGATCTAGACGAAAAAGCCAAAGGATTTAAAAAAGAAATAATAGATTCAACTGACTTAAGTTATTTAAAATTTGATGATAAATTGTTAATTATTCCAGAAATCAATAAAGATAGTCGTAAAGAAAAATCTGGAAAAATATTGAATTGTTTCTCAACATCGGGAGACTCAAAGATTGTCATTGGAATAAAAAATGGAATAGTTATATTAACAAAAGATCAATATTTAGAAATATCCGATAAAAAAAGATTAAAAACTAATATAGTAGATTCAAAAGTTGAAAATTCCAAAACTACAGATTTGGCCAATGAAGAAACTATAACATCAGATAATGAAGAATATTTCGGAAATATTGTGGCAGCTAAATTTAATCCTACTGGCCAGTATTTAGTAATTGGTAATGATAAAGGTCAAGTGTTTACAGTTAATTTAACAATTAATAAGAAGACTAATAAAATAACTGACTTAAAAGTTGAAAAGCTTAAATTTTTTCACGAAAAACGAATAGTTAAGATTGCCTTTCATCCAAATGACAAATCGCTGGAGAATGCAAATTTTGCAACTGCGGACCTTAATGGTTTAGTTATCAATTGGAACATGGATGACGATTATTGGAGTGCGATACCTCTTGATTATAAGGTTCTTTACAAAAAAAATGATGATACTTATACTGATTTACCTATGTTAGGTGAAGTAATGGGTCTTCATTTTGTTTCTGATTCTCCATATCTAGTAGTTTTTTACGGTGATGAAAATAATACAATCATTAGATGGCCTGCGACTATGGACGAACTTTACAAACTCCTGATTGATAGGTTGGAAGTTTTAAAAAAGCTAAACATTATTACCAATTAACAATAATTGTTGTTTATGTATCAAATTTTATATAAATTTAAATGTTAATAATAATCACATGAAGTTAATGTCTTATAAATTTGTTGTTTTTTTTATCTTAAATTTTTTTGCTAAAAATTTAAATGCACAGGTGCCACCATGTGAATGGAAAACTCAAGATCAACTATCAAAATTTGCAACATGCATTAATGAGTTTAGGGAAGTTTATGATAATTTGCTTGAAGAAAATATTAAAAAAAGTAATAGATATGAAATGACAATTAATGAAATGTATGATTATTTATACACAAACTATGATAAACTTACGAATTATTATATGAAAGGTGTCAATAAAGATCCAGAATTAGCTAATGAATATAAATTGAAGAAAAAATCTCTTTTGAAATTAAATAATTAAAATATGTTATTGAAATTAAAAATATCTGGCTTACAATTATTATTATTTATGACTTTTTTCCTTTTTGGTAATAAGTCAAATGCTCAAGGTCAATATCTTAATGATGTTTATGCCACTGCAAGAAATTATTATAATAATGGACAATATCAATATGTATATAGTACACTTACTCCCCATGTTGAAGCTATGAAAAATGGTAATAATTTTAGTTACTACAAAAGCACTCAAGATGGAGTTGGAATGGTCTTTCGAGTATATAAAATGATTGTTGAATCTGAATATGCAATGAACCAAATTGCTCGTGCCGAATGGTTTGAAAATTGGGTCATAAATTATTTTAGAGGAATTTACACACCCGAACAAGTGTATGATTATTTAGAATATGCACAACTATAATTACGTGTTTAGCTATTGTTTTAATAAACTTGATAAATTTAGCAAAGATTAGTTAACAATTTAAAATCAATAATAAAGCCCCAGCATTGTATAAATACTGGGGCTTTATTATAACTATTTATTCACCCCTTCTAAATCCAGCATAAAGGCATAAATTAATGCTGTACGTTTGTAACGCTCAAAACGACCAGAAGCACCGCCATGACCAACATCCATATTGCAATCCATAATCAATAAATTGTCATCTGTTTTAAGTTCACGTAGTTTGGCAACCCATTTTGCCGGTTCCCAATATTGTACCTGACTATCCCAATAACCAGTGGTTACTAAAATATTTGGATACTCTTTAGCTTCCACATTATCATAAGGTGAATATGATTTCATATAATCGTAATACTCCTTGTTCTTTGGATTTCCCCACTCGTCAAATTCAAATGTGGTTAATGGTATGGTTTCATCCAACATGGTTGAAATCACATCCACAAAAGGTACTGCAGCCACTACTCCATTCCAAAGTTCTGGTTTCATGTTTAAGATAGCTCCCATCAAAAGTCCACCTGCTGATCCACCGTAAGCATACATATGTGCTGGACTTGTATATCCTTTCTCAACCAAAAATTCACCGCAATCAATAAAATCAGTAAATGTATTTTTCTTTTTCAAAAGTTTTCCATTCTCATACCAATCGCGACCCATTTCCTGTCCACCTCTAATATGTGCTAATGCATAAACAAATCCTCTATCTAGCAAGCTTAACCTTGATGCATCAAACCTAGCATCTGAACTACTTCCATAAGAACCATAAGCATACAATAACAAAGGTGTAGTTTCACTTATTTGCACTCCTTTTTTATAGACTAATGAAATAGGTACTTTAGTACCATCAGTTGCAGTAGCAAACAAACGTTCAGATTGATAATTTTCAGATGAAAACTCACCGCCTACAACTTCATCCTGTTTTAAAAGCGTTTGTTCTTTAGTATCCATGTTGAACTCATAAGTACTTGTAGGAGTTGTTAAGGACGTATATCCATATCGTAATATACTGGTGTCAAAATCTAAATTACTAGTCGTATAGGCTAAATAACTAGGATCATTGAAGGATAAATAATAGTCAATAGATTGATCCCAAGACATCACTCGTATTTCTCTTAATCCGTTTTTCCTTTCTGTGACCACTAAATGATTTTTAAACAAATCGTAATCTTGAAAATAAATATCTTCTCTATGAGGAATCACATCAGTCCATTTGTCCTTAGTTGTGGAAGTCACTGGTGTTTTTACCAATTTGAAATTTTTAGCATCCAGATTAGTTCTTATATAAAAATCATTACCATAATGATCAACACTGTATTCCAAATTTAATTCTCTAGGTTGAATG
>JAHENA010000008.1:0-6528 GCA_024643405.1 Flavobacteriales bacterium
GGTAGTGTAAACATTTCCTCCCATTTCAACATCAGTGGTTTTCGATAAAATATTAATAGTACCACCAATTGAAGGTGTTGCTACTTTTGAAGCACCAAGACCTCTTTGAACCTGCATAGAACTTGTTACATCACTAAGACCAGCCCAGTTACTCCAGTAAACACGACCATTTTCCATATCGTTTACAGGAACCCCATTAATCATTACGGCAACGTTTTCAGATTGGAATCCTCTTAAATTGATTCTTCCATCTCCGAAACCACCACCAGCTTTAGTAGCATAAACTCCAGGAGTAGATTTTAAAATCTCTGGAAACTCTCTTGTTCCAAGTTTCATTTCAATATCAGCCGCCTTAATTGTAGAAACAGCCACCGGCGTTTTACGATCTACGGCAACAGATGCTAAAATCTGAATTTCCTGTAATCCAACTTCACTAGACACTAACATAATAGTGCCAAGATCATTATTTCCAGAAAATGCAAGTGTTTGTGAAGTATAACCAACATAAGAAATAACCAGTTCACCTGATGATTTTTTAGTAGTTAATGTAAATTTTCCATCAAAATCAGTACTTGCACCATTTGATGTTCCCTTTTCAACAACCGTTGCTCCAGGAAGAGGAGATTTCAAATCGGCATCAAGAATAGTACCAGTCAAAGTACTTTGTGCCATAGCAACTGTAGAGAAAATAAGAGCTACAGTTAACAATAAAAATTGAGTAGTTTTTTTCATAATTTTAATCAAATTAAATTACTTGAATTAGTGCTGCAAAAATAAGTATAATAAAGGATAGTTTATTAACTTATTATTAACAAATTTGATACAAATGGTTAACTACACGGCACAGGTCTTATAAATATTTTTCACAAATAAAAGATTGTCTGCAAATATTTAATAATAATTATGTTAATTTCTTGTAGAATTCTAAAAGATTTGACGTTGAAGAATCATGATTATCAATTTTTGCAGTATGAAACTCTTTTAAAATTTTACTGGCCAATTGCTTCCCTAATTCAACTCCAAACTGATCATAACTGAAAATATTCCAAATGATTCCTTGAACAAAGATCTTATGTTCATACATGGCTATTAACTTACCTAAACTTTCAGGAGTAAGTTTGTTAATAAAAATAGTATTGGTCGGTTTATTTCCAGCAAAAACCTTGAATGGAACCAGCTTTTCAGCAGTTCCTTCAGCAATTACTTCTTCTTTTGTCTTACCGTTTAAAAGTGCTTCCGTTTGTGCTAAAAAGTTAGAAATTAGCTTATCCTGATGGTCTTGATTTCCATGAAGTGATTTAACAAAACCAATAAAATCTGCTGGTATTAATTTAGTTCCTTGATGAATCAATTGAAAAAAGGCGTGTTGCGAATTGGTTCCCGGTTCTCCCCAAATTAAAGTCCCTGTTTGGTAATTAACTGGGTTTCCGTTTCTATCGACGCTTTTCCCATTACTTTCCATAATTCCTTGTTGCAAATAGGTGGCAAACTGATTCAAATATTGAGAATAAGAAATCACGGCTTCGCTTTCCGCATTAAAAAAGTTATTATACCAAACACTTATAAGTGCGAGAATTACAGGGATATTTTTTTTGAAATCTTCATTCTTAAAATGATTATCCATTTTATGAGCACCTTGTAATAAACTGTTGAAATTGTTAAACCCGACAGCTAAACTTATTGATAGACCAACAGCGCTCCATAGAGAAAATCGACCTCCAACCCAATCCCACATAGGAAAGATATTGTTTTCATCAATGCCAAAAGATTTTACACTATCAATATTGGTTGAAACAGCCACAAAGTGTTTTGCAATAGCCTCTTCATTTCCTGATTTTAAAAACCATTCTTTGATAGTATTAGCATTTGATAAGGTTTCTTGTGTAGTGAAGGTTTTTGAAACAATTACAAAAAGGGTGGTTTCCGGATTTAATTTTTTAATAACTTCATTCACATGATCACCATCTACATTGCTCACAAAATGAGTGGTTAAATGATTCTTGTAAAATTGTAAAGCTTCCACTACCATGGAAGGTCCTAAATCTGAACCTCCAATTCCTATATTAACAACGTCTGTAAAAGCTTTTCCTGAAAAACCTTTTATCTCACCATTGCCTACTTTATTTGTAAATGTTTGTATTTTATCTTTTACCGCATAAACCTCGGGTATAACATTTACGCCGTCCACCATGCATTTTGATGATTTAGGTGCTCTTAAAGCGGTATGTAAAACAGCTCTCCCCTCTGTTTGATTAATAATTTCACCTGAAAACTGGCATTCAATTGCTTCTTTTAACTTTACTTCTTCAGCCAATTGAAGTAAATAGTTTAATGTTTCTTGAGTAATCCTGTTTTTCGAAAAATCAACATAAAAATCCTCCCATTTAATAGTGAATTTATCTGCTCTGTTTTTATCTTGAGCAAATAAATCTTTCATTTTTATATCATGAACTGATTTATAATGTTGTGCAAGGTGTTTCCACGATTTTGTTTTTGTTGGATTTATACTTGGAAAGATCATTATTTTACTTGTGAAATTAAATTATCTTCAATTAGATTTTCTTGTTTTTCGTTATGAAAAGGGATACTATCTAATTGTGATTTTATAGGTTTAATAAAACTGAAATATTTGGTTTTTAATGCGTCAGAAATAGGTTCAGCCTCAGGCAGTTTTTCTCTAAATGGATCAACCTGTTTGCCGTTTTTCCAAAAGCGATAGCACACATGAGGTCCGCCGGTATTTCCGGTCATGCCAACCCAGCCTATAACACTACCCTGTTTAACAAATTGTCCCACTTTCACATTACGTCTTTGCATATGGAGGTACTGAGTTTCATAAGTGGCATTGTGTCTTATTTTAACATAATTTCCGTTACCTCCGGTATAACCTGAATTTGTTACCGTTCCGTTGGCCGTTGCCATAATAGGCGTTCCAATTGGTGCCGCAAAATCAGTTCCTTTATGAGGTTTAATTTTGTTCCCATAATAGGCAATACGCCTTTTTAAATTATATCTTGAAGATATTCTGCTAAACTGTACTGGCATTTTTAAAAATGCGCGACGTAAATTTTTTGCGTCCTCACTAAAATAATCCGTAATTTTTTTAATGGAATCTGTTTCAAATTTAAACGCATAAAACGGTTCTTTGTTAAATTCCATATAAGCCGCTTTCACATTTTGAACGCCTGC
Organism: Flavobacteriales bacterium; assembly: GCA_024643405.1. Lineage (GTDB taxonomy): Bacteria > Bacteroidota > Bacteroidia > Flavobacteriales > Flavobacteriaceae > Yeosuana. The sequence continues at coordinate 3,190 of JAHENA010000008.1, forward strand.
ATATATGGTATCATCAATAAACTTATCAGTATAAATAACCTTAAATCTATCTCCTTTTTGAAGACGTCTGAAATCTATGGTCCAGGCAAAAATTTCATCAGCCATTTTATAGGCCAGCCTGAGGCTTAAACCTTCTTCTTCCATTGCCTCTGAAATATTGGTTTTTATGACTCCTGAGACCGTTCTCTCAATATATTTAATGGGCTTCCTGCTGGTATAGGCGTGTATCGAATCTTGAAAGCTCACCACCACATATTCTTCAACATTAGGCTGATATATAAAGCATTTAGGAATTTCTAAAGAGTCTTTAGAACACAACAAGGTATAAGGTTTGCCTACCTGAAGTTTTCTTATATCAAAAGTATCTTTTGCCTTTTCCGCTATGTTGAAAATTCTAGGATAGCCTATTTTATTTCGTTCCAAAATGGTACCAAAACTATCCCCACGTCTGATGGTATCTCTCTTAACAACATAATCATTCAGATTAAATCCAAACTCATAAATATCGGGCTCTACAATTACCTGTTCTTCAAAGGCTTGGTCTTCTAAATTGTTCTCAACTTTATCCTTACAAGCAATTACCCCAATTGCCATCATAAAAAATATTAAATTTCTGTACCCCAATTTTCTAATTCTTGTTTGGTCCATAAATCTGGAAAAAATATTCTTCTTTGATATTTTGGATGCATATATTTTACCCATTCACTTCCTCCAGTTGCTTCAGTGGCTTTACCACCTATGTTTAAATAATGATTTGCTGTGTTGTAATGTGCCATAACCCATTTTATGTTTACCGTATAATCATAATGGCGCATGGCTTTAATTAATGTTTCATTCTCCCTTTCGGCTTGTGGCAAAGTTTTAAACTTTGTCCACAAATTATGTGTGTTATAAAATTGCGTAAATCTAATAAATTCCTCTTTGTATTTTTCTTCAAATACTGTTAATGTATAATTTTTTTTTCCTGTTTTATAATCCTTGCCTGCTGCCTGCCAGTACAAATGTTCAAAAGCATTCTCATATGAGGAGTTTCTATCAATGGTATCTCTGAATCTCTTATCAATTAAATTAATGAGCTCTGTAGAAGAAAATTCAATTTTTCTATATTGTGCGCTTTGAAATCCACTTGCAGGTGTTAAAGCGGTTCTAAATTTATTGTATTGTTCTACGTCCATCCCCTCTTTCATGATACTAAACGAGGATGTTAACATGTCAAAATAACGGCTTATCCGCATTAATTTTGAAGAAAAAAAGGAAGCCTCAACATTTTCAGTTTTTGCCACTTGCTCAATCTCTCCAAGAATCATTTTAAATAATAATTCATTGATTTGATGATACATTATAAAAACCATTTCATCAGGAAATGACGTCCGTGGTAATTGAAGATTTAATAACGTATCCGTATGAATATAATCCCAATAATTTATAGGTTTACTATATAATAAACCTTCTAGATGAACCTCTAAATCCTGTCCTATATTTTGGAATTTCTCTTTAAGTTGATTGCTTGTTTCTTTTTTCAATTTGTTTTAATTATCAACAACAATTCTAAAGGGATGCTTTAACCCTTTAAAAGCTTCAAGATCAGCTCTTAAGGATCCTACAGCTAAATCTGCTTTAATGCGCAAAGGTAATTTATTTTTATCTTTAGAAACCCAAAGGGTTAAACTTTCTTCTTCTTTAAAAACACGTCCCGCCATCACATAAGGCCTAAATACTAAAGCTTCAATATTTCCAAATTCGGTGTTTATAATTTCTTCTCCAAGATATTTTAATTTAAATCCATAGGTTTCTTCATCAAAAAACATATCTACCCTTACCTCATCCCCTATTTTCAGGTCATCTATTTTTAAAGTATTTCGCAAATAATAATAGGTTGAAACCATGTCTTGGATATTTTGAGAAGTATCAAAAACCTTTTTTTCATTATGCTTTTTATCATTAACATAAACCTTATTATTAATTTGATCAAAATCTATTTCCAAATCTTTTGTATGGCCACCTTCATCTATTTTTCTAATAAATTTATAGGGCACCAAGGTTTTTATATCAAAATAGCTTTCATATCTATCCTGTACTTTAAAAAACCATTTTATCATACCTGAAGTCCATCCTTTACCAACCACATGATAAACCTCCTTTTTCTCTAATTTAGTTTCTTTTACGGTCAGGGTTGCATTTCCTGCTTTTAAGAATCCACTATAGCTCATTTTAAATTTAAACCATTCCCCATCACCAAATGCTGAAGAAGATTGGCCAACAGAAAACTGCATTGTTAATATTGCAATGAAAATTAATAGTTTCTTCATCATATGTTTTGCGTCATTATAATGTAACTCTAAGATATTTATTTTATTATTAATATTTTAGAATTTACAATTACTGTTCCAAAAGTATTAAAACAAAAAAACTCCATCAAAATATAAAGATGAAGTTTTTAAATTTAAACTTTAATCATTGTTAAAGTGTTCCTCTATTGGCTTGTTCTCTTTCAATTGATTCAAAAAGTGCCTTAAAATTACCAGCTCCAAATCCTCTAGCCCCCATACGTTGAATAATTTCAAAAAACAAAGTTGGTCTATCTTCAACTGGTTTTGTAAAGATTTGCAACAAATAACCCTCTTCGTCAGCATCTACCATAATGGATAATTTCTGAAGCTCCTTCATATCCTCCTTCATCATACTTTTGTGCTCTCCAAGCCTTCTAGGAATATCGTCATAATAAGCTTGCGGTGGTGGTGGTAAAAATTCAACGCCCCTCGCCTTTAATTGAGACACTGTAGATATAATATCATCGGTAGCTACTGCAATATGTTGTACTCCAGAGCCTTCATAAAAATCTAAATATTCTTCAATTTGTGAACGTTTTTTGCCTTTTGCAGGTTCGTTAATTGGGAACTTAATACGGCCATTACCATTACTCATCACTTTACTCATTAACGCAGAGTATTCCGTATGAATTTGTTTGTCATCAAAAGACAAGAAATTCTCAAATCCCATCACATCTTCATACCATTTTACCCAGGTATTCATTTGACCCCAACCAACATTACCAACCATATGGTCAATATATTTCAAACCTACTGAAGTCGGATTATAATCTGATTCCCACTTTCTAAAACCTGGTAAAAAGGTTCCTTTATAATTTTTACGCTCAACAAACAGATGCACTGTTTCACCGTAGGTATAAATACCTGATCTTACGACTTCTCCGTGATCATCTTTTTCGACAACAGGCTCCATATATGATTTGGCCCCACGTTTGGTCGTTTCTTCATATGCCTTTCTGGCATCTTCAACCCAAAGAGCAACTACTTTTACGCCATCACCATGCTTTAC
>JAHENA010000008.1:6628-59081 GCA_024643405.1 Flavobacteriales bacterium
TGAGGTATTCCAGCTGGGTGCAGAGAAATATGACCCGCTGCTATATCATTTCTACTCATAAAATCCCCATCAACATAATACAATACCTCATCACTATCAATATTACTATGATTATAAGGTGCGGGAATGGCTTGAGGATGATAATCATACAGCCTTGGTACAAAACTACATACTACAAATGCATCTGTCTCAAAAGTTTGATGCACTGGAGGCGGTTGATGAATGCGTCCTGTTATAGGTTCAAAATCATGAATGGAAAAAGCATATGGATAATTATAGCCGTCATACCCAACTACGTCAAATGGATGGGAGGCGTAAACCATCTCAAAAATATCGTTTTGCTTTTTAACTTTGATTAAGAAGTCGCCACTTTCATTATACGTTTCTAATTCATATGGCTGACGTATATCACGCTCACAAAAAGGAGAGTGTTCTAAAAGCTGTCCAAACCAATTTCTATATCGTTTAGGCGTATAAATAGGCCTTCTAGATTCCACAATGAACAATCTGTTCTCTTCCGTATCAAAATCAATTTTATAAATAATCCCTCTTGGAATTAAAAGGTAATCCCCGTATTTGAAGTCAAGATTCCCCAACATAGTGCGTAGTTTCCCCGTTCCCTTATGAATAAAAATTAATTCATCTGCATCTGTATTTTTATAAAAATAATCTTTTGTGGAGTGTTTTGGCGCTGCCAAAATAATAGCACAATCACTATTTACTAAAACGGCCTTTCTACTCTCTAAATAATCATTTTCAGGTTTTACCTGAAACCCGACAAATCTATAAGATTGTATATGATTTGATTTTGCTATTTTGGGAGCTACGCTGTATTGCTTTTTAATTTCTTTTACCTGAGTTGGACGTTGTTCATGATAACTGTTTGTAGACATGCCATCAAAACCAATGGTTCCGAATAATTGTTCATAATAAAGACTGCCATCTGGCTTTCTGAATTGTGTGTGCCTCTTGGGCGGTATTTTTCCGAGTTTATGATAAAATGGCATTCTTTTAAATTTTAAGATTAATAATTCATGCTCAAAAAGTTCTTAAGCTTTAAAAAGATAAACAAATTTCAAACTTTCTCATTCAGGATTTCTCTTGATAAGATATCGTAGAAATTGTAACAAATTTTGCCAAAAAAGTTTCTTACCCTTACAAATATCGTAAAATTTTACTAACTAAGAATCTTATGAATCCCTTTTAACCAATCATTAAGATTTGATTGACTGGTGTTATATGCCACGCTCTTATTTCCATATGGTCCATATTTTTCAAGATTAGTTATTTTCATCTCAAAATTAGTAATATTGAAAAATCCAACAACCGGAATTTGAGCGGCACTAGCCAAATGCATTACACCATTATCTGCTGAAATAAAAATAGCTGTATTTGCTATTAAAGCACACATTTCTCTTATGTTTTTACTGTATATATTTGGTGCCGCAAAATTAATTCTTGATATATTCTCAATAGGTAATAATTCAATAACATTATATTCCGGAAAATCTTTAAGCAATTGATTATATAACTGGGTCCACCAAACCTCATCATAACATTTTACACCTGTGGCATTGGTATAAATGCAAATAGTTGGCTTATCATTCTTAACCAATTCCGCTAAAACAGTTTTGCCTTTAGCAAGTTCCCGATCACTTAATTTAATATTTAAAGTTGGTATTGCTTTGTGGTTTTTTGGAAATCCGATTAAAGATAAAAATTCCCTTAAATTATAAACAGGATATTTTGCGATGTGTCCATAATCATCAAACTTATGTTGAATAGCCTCATTTAAATCTCCATACAATTTAAATTTTCCTTTTGCCAGTTTAGTAGCCAGTTTCCCAGAGGAAGATTCTTTATCCCCATTAATCACCAAATCATAACTCCTTTTTTTCAAAGCAAACCATTTCATTATATAAGTTATTAAATGACTAAATGGTTTTTTGGGAAGCTGAATAACTTTATCAATATTATCATAATTCTCTAAAACGGCATTTGCAACGCCACCTTTAACGAATAAATCTATTTTGCAATTTGGAAATGTATCAATGATTTCCTGAACCAGTGGTGTTGTGAGCAACTGATTCCCTAGTCTGTGGTTTGGTCTGGAAATTAAAACTCTATTTATTTTTGGAAGCACTCCTGAATTTAAGTGGGCTGAAGGATAAGAATTTCCAATATTTTTGGTTAAAGAATTCATTAACTGCCTCCTAAAACTATTTATTTTTGCTGATACTTTCATTTGTAGAAATATAATTTTTTAAAATGACAAAAGTAAAATATTAATTGTTTACAGCATAACATTAACTTTCTTCATTAATTTTAAAAAGACTTAAAACCAAAAACCAACATTCACAAACCAAACTGCGTTTTTTTGTTCTGGCGAATAACTATATTTCGCCTGAATTGGTCCCACAAAAGTTTCAACGGCATAACCTAAAGCATAACCTCTATAGTTTGGAAGTGTAAACCATTCTCCTGTCCTAAAAATATCATTCTCAATGTTTGCCCAATTTCCTTCCAGCGTAATATGTTGTTTATGGAAAATTTCAAAATCTGCACTTGCATAGGCCTTTACATAACTATTTCCTATAAGAGAGAGAAAGTCATATCCTAAAAAAGGAATGAAATTATTAATTAGATTATTTCCATATCCTCCTAAGGCAAAGTCCAAAGTATTTGTAGAATTATCTCCTAACTTAAAACCACCGCTGGTTTGTAAGTTAAATGACAATTTATCCGAAAAACTAAATGCATAACCCATATCTGCTTTTGCTATAGAGAAATTTTTAAAATCATCATTAAACTGTGACGCATAAAAGTAATTATGAATATAACCGTTAAAATACACCCCTTTTTTCGGAAAATATTTATTATCGTAAGTATCAAGTTTTATATTTCCATAAATGCTTAAATAGTCTGTTTTTTCAAAAATAAAGGGGGCGTTTGAAGGATTTAAACTGAAGGTTTCTGATGTTATTCTTAATCGTTTATGTTCTAAACCAATACTTGAGGCAAAGTCCCTTCTAAACAGTGTTTGTAAATAAAGTTGATTGGTTTGGTCCTGTAATTCTGCATCGGCCTTATTTATTCCTGTCACTGTAAGTTCTTGGTCACTTAATAATAACTGCGCATTAATACTTTTGTTAAATTGATTATATCTTGATCTTACACCAATACTCCAATAAAACCCCTTGTCAATAAAATAATCAAAATTATACCTCACATTATCTCCAAAAATTAAATCCAGAGATACTATATCATTTTTAAAAAGAAACTTTTTTTTGGTAAGATTAATGAGTGCTGCACTTTTATACAATTTGTCATAATGTAACCCCAATTTCAAATAAGTATTAATTTTAGTTTCAGTTAATTCTGCAATTAAATCATAACCTTCTTTGCCTTCTGTTTTTTTAAATTCATACTGAAAATAATCAAAATTGTTTGTCGCTATTAGGTTATTGACCCCTTTATTAAAATTTTTGTAGCTGACTTTTTCATTTCCTTTAAGTCTTAATTTACCTAAAATATATGCTCTGGAATATAATTGATTGCCTTTGGTAATTACAGTATTAATTACTAGACTATCATGAATTGCTTTCTTAATTTCCAATTTAGGTGTTGGCTTTTGCCGTTTGACCATCTTTTTAATGGCATCACTTTGAGAGATTGCTGCCTCAATGCCATTTTTTATAATAATACTTCCATCATCAAAAGAAACAACACTAAAGTCTTTAATATTTGGTTTGATATAAATATCCGTTTTTTCAACCTTGGCGGTCATGTCATGAACGGTTCGAAAATTATTGATTTGGAGTAATACATCTGGCGCAGAAGTTAACTCTTCTCTAGTTGCTAAACCATCTTGAACATCAACCCCTATGATAACATCAACCCCTTTTTTCTTAAGCTCATCGACAGGATAGTTGTTAACAACCCCACCATCTATTAGCATTTGATTATTCATCATAACAGGCTGAAATAAAGACGGTAATGCTCCGCTAGCCATAACAGCTAGGGCCAGTATTCCTTTTTCAAGAATCACTTCCTTGCCTGTTTCAGCATCAGTAGCAATACAAAAAAATGGGATAGGTAATTTGCTGAAATCTTCAGCCTCATTAACATGTAATGTTAATTTAGATATTAAGCCATACACATTTTGTCCCCTTGACAAGGCAGACGGTAGTTTAATTTTAAAATGATCAAATGGCAGTGTAACCGCGTATCGTTCTGAATTGTTTCGTTCATAAAACGCTTTTGAAGCTCTTGGTAATTCGTCATTAATTAAAATACCAAAATCTAAAACTCTGAAAATGGAATCAAGTTCTTTACCAGAGTAACCTGCGGCATATAAGGACCCAATAATGGCACCCATACTTGTTCCAGCAACATAATCTACACGAACGCCTAAACTATCAATAACCTTAAGTACACCAATATGAGCTAATCCTTTGGCTCCCCCACCACTTAACACCAATCCAACTTTAAGGTCATCCTGTTCTGTGTTTTGTGATATGCCATGAACACTTATAAATAGTAATATAATTATTAAATAATATTTCATTGGTTATGGTAATAGCTATATATTTTTTCAGCCCTTGACACCCCGACAACAGATTCTAATTCATCTAACTTCGCTTTTGCCACCCGGCTTGCCGATTTAAATTGTTTTAACAGCTCAACCACCGTTTTTTCTCCGATTCCTGGAATGGTTTCTAATTCTGTATTTAAGGCGTTCTTACTGCGTCTGTTCCGGTGATGTTCTATTCCAAAACGATGGGCTTCATTCCTTAATTGTTGTATAATTTTTAGCGTTTCACTTTTCTTATCTAAATATAAGGGAATTGGATCATTTGGATAGAATAATTCTTCTAAACGTTTAGCGATTCCTATAATGGCTATTTTACCTCTTAACTTTAAAGAATCTAAAATTTTTAAGGCAGAAGATAATTGCCCTTTCCCTCCATCAATAATAATTAATTGTGGTAAAGGCTGGTTTTCGTCAAGCAACCTTTTATACCGTCTGTAAACTACTTCTTCCATTGAAGCAAAGTCATTGGGTCCTTCTACCGTTTTTATATTGAAATGTCTATAATCTTTTTTACTTGGTTTTCCATTTTTAAAAACCACACAAGCCGCTACAGGATTCGTTCCCTGAATATTTGAATTATCAAAACACTCAATATGTCTTGGCTCCACTGAAAGACGTAAGTCCGATTTCATTTGTGCCATAATTCGATTCACATGCCTATCAGGATCAGTGATTTTAATTTGTTTAAACCGCTCCATTCGGTAATATTTGGCATTTCGAAGCGATAATTCTAAAATATGCTTTTTGTCTCCCAATTTAGGAATGGTCACTTTCACCTCACCTCCTAAATCAACTTCAAATGGCACATAAATTTCTTTTGAATTTGAGTTGAATCGTTGCCTAATCTCTGTGATAGCCAGCTCCAGTAATTCCTGGTCGGTTTCATCCAGTTTCTTTTTTATTTCAAGTGTATGGGAACGAATAATGGAGCCGTAAGATAATTGTAAAAAATTGACATACCCAAAACTCTCATCACTCATAATAGTAAACACATCCACATTACTAATCTTTGGGTTTACTATGGTTGATTTTGACTGGTAGTTTTCTAAAACCTCGATTTTTTCCTTTATTTTTTGTGCGTCTTCAAAATGCATATTTTGAGCACATTGTTTCATTTGAATTTTAAATTGAGATAAAGAATCTTTAAAATTCCCCTTTAAAATTTCTTTGATGGCTTTAATATTTTCAGTGTATGCCTCCTCCGTTTCATACCCTTCACAAGCACCTTTGCAGTTCCCCAAATGATACTCTAAGCACACTGAGTATTTTCCGCTTTCAATCTTTTCTTTTGATAAATCATAGTTGCAATTCCGTAAATGATAAAGTCCTTTAATCAAGTCTAGCAAGGTTGATACCGTTTTCATACTAGTATACGGCCCAAAATACTCACTGCCATCTTTAATGACTCGCCTTGTTGAAAACACTCTTGGAAAACGTTCGTTTTTGATGCAAATCCAAGGATAGGATTTATCATCTTTAAGCAACACATTATATCGCGGCTGATATTTTTTTATAAGATTATTTTCTAACAGTAGGGCATCGGTCTCTGTATCAACTACAATATGTTTTATATTAACAATTTTTTTTACTAAAACTCGTGTTTTTCCATTGTCATGCGTTTTTGTAAAATAAGAGCTGACCCGTTTTTTTAAATCCTTTGCCTTCCCAACATAAATAATGCTGCCCTCAGCATCAAAATATTGATAAACTCCAGGCTTGTGAGGTAAAGTTTGTAGTTGAATTTCTAAAGCAGGTTTACTCATATAACCAAAGATAGCATATATCCAAAAACATTTCAAGGTTAACTATCATTTGCGCATCATTTAACATTGTTTTTTTTTACCTTGCAAGACTATTTTAAAGTAAACAATGCCAAAAAAATTAATAGGAAGGATAGACAAAGCAGATTTCCCCTTGCTTGGTTTATTTGATATTGATATAAAAATTGATACGGGTGCATACACCTCCTCTATTCATTGCCATAAAGTGACCATTGAAGATGACGTACTAAAGTGTACTTTTTATGACATAGACCACCCTCATTATAACGGCAAAGAAATTATTTTTAAAACCTATGACATTGCTAAGGTAAAAAGCAGCAATGGTAGTGTACAACAACGTTTTAAGGTTAAAACTACTATTGTGTTATATAACAAAAAGTATAGTATTAATTTAACTTTAAGCACCAGAGACGACATGAAATATCCTATTTTAATAGGAAGACGCTTTTTAAATAAAAAGTTTATTGTAGATGTTAATTTAAAAAACTTATCTTTTGATAATAAAGAACTGAAAATCAGCCAATGAATATTGTAATTTTATCCAGAAACCCTAAATTATATTCAACAAAAAGACTTGTTGAAGCCGCTACAAAACGGAAGCATAGTGTGCAAATTATTGACCCGTTAATGTGCGAGATTATTATTGAAAAAAAGAATCCCGCGGTTATTTATAAAGGGAAGTATTTAGAAAATATAGATGCCATCATCCCAAGAATTGGTGCCTCCGTTACCTTTTACGGAACTGCTGTTGTAAGGCAATTTGAAATGATGAAAGTGTTTTCAACGGTTGAATCTCAAGCGCTAGTAAGATCAAGAGATAAATTAAGGAGTTTACAAGTATTGTCACGTGCTGGTTTAGGAATGCCAAAAACGGTGTTTTCTAATTACACCAAAGATGTTGCCGAGGTTATAAACTATGTTGGCGGCGCTCCCTTAGTTATAAAATTGTTGGAAGGCACTCAAGGATTAGGTGTGGTATTGGCAGAAACAAATAATGCAGCAGAATCTGTATTAGAAGCTTTTAATGGTTTACAAGCGAGAGTTATCGTGCAAGAATTTATTAAAGAATCTAAAGGGGCAGATATAAGAGCCTTTATAGTTGATGGCAATGTAGTGGGTGCCATGAAAAGACAAGGTAAAGAGGGTGAGTTTAGATCTAACCTTCATCGAGGTGGCAGTGCAAATATTATTCAATTAACTGATGAAGAAGAAAACGCTGCTTTGAAAGCAGCCAAAGCCCTTGGTTTAGGTATTTGTGGTGTAGACATGCTTCAATCTGCTCGCGGTCCTTTAATTTTAGAAGTGAATTCTTCTCCCGGCCTTGAAGGTATTGAATTTGCGACCAAAAAAGATATTGCCACTTCTATTATTCGTTATATTGAACGTAACGTATAAACTTTTTTATGGCGACAAATTACAAACGTATTATTTCCATTTTAGGTCATGAAATTCCTTTAGGAACTTCCAAAGAAATCAATTTTAATATTGCAAAACTACATACAGCAACCATCATTGAAGTTCCTGTAATTATTGAACGTGCAAAAAAACCAGGTCCTACTATTTTGTTCACCGCCGGAATTCATGGTGATGAAATAAATGGGGTAGATATTGTACGTCAGTTGATTTCAAAAAAAATAAATATTCCAAAACGTGGTACCATTATATGCATGCCTATACTTAATGTATTTGGATTTTTAAATAGCTCAAGAAGTTTTCCTGACGGACGGGATCTTAACAGGGTTTTTCCAGGTTCTGCAAATGGCTCCTTGGCAAGTAGAGTGGCTAATAGGTTAATGACTGAAATTATTCCGGATGTTGATTTAATTATAGATTTTCATACTGGTGGTGCCAGCAGATTTAATGCAGCACAAGTTAGGATTGTTAAAAACGAACCTGAACTAGAAAATTTAGCTTCTATTTTTGGAGCACCCTTTGCATTGTTTTCTAACAATTTAGGTAAGTCCTTTAGAAATGCTTGTTATCAATCTGGTAAACCCATATTACTATATGAAGGAGGCAAGTCCTTTTTTGTAGACGAAACTATTTCAAAAATTGGTATTGAAGGGGTTAAACGCATTTTAAATCACTATGACATGCTCAATGCGAAGAAAAAAATAAGCCCTCCAAAAGAACCAACTGTATTTGTTGAAGAAAGTAAATGGCTCAGAGCGAAACGTTCAGGCATGTTCAAGGCTAAAATTGCTATTAACTCAAAGGTTTATGTTGATGATGTTTTAGGACAAATTACTGACCCTTACGGAAAAGTTCACCATACCGTTAAATCTACTATTGAAGGCTATATTATAAACCTTAATGAAGCCTCTTTAGTTTATCAAGGAGATGCCCTTTTTCATATTACTTCCAAACTTAAAAGCTAAGAACAACAATGATGACAAAGTCAGAATTACGAAAAAAATATAAAATACTTCGTGAGGGCCTGTCAACGAATCAAATGGAAGATTTAAGCCTTTCCATTGCCAATCAATTATTAAAACTTGATATTTGGCACTTTACCTTTTTTCATATTTTTCTTGCCATTGAAGAAAAAAAGGAAATAAACACAGATTACATATTAAATATTCTTTCAGGAAAAGACAAAAACATTGTCATTTCTAAAAGCATTTTTTCTACGGGGTTGATGACTCATTTTTTATTGACTGATAATACCATTATTAAAAAAAACAGTTATCATATTCCAGAACCAATTGACGGAATTGAAATTGCACCTAAAAAACTGGAGGTTATATTTGTGCCGCTTTTAGCCTTTGACATACAGGGAAACCGGGTAGGTTACGGAAAAGGATTTTACGACCGTTTTTTGTCAGAATGCAATCAAGATACTATCAAAATAGGCTTGAGTTTCTTTGAAGCAGAAACTGAATTAATAAATAATTCTGAAAATGATGTCAGGCTAGATTATTGTATTACTCCCAAACAGGTTTATTCCTTCTAGTTATTACAACTCTCACAATAGGTTTTTCTTAAATAATCGTCTTCTAATAGCTGAAATGTGATGCCTCCATTATCAACAGAATTAAACAGTTTACAAAAACGTTCTTTATTCATATTTGAAGCATTTAGCATGACTATTCTATAATTAAAATCTTGTGTAAGTTCCTTATCTATTAAGGTTAAGTTTAAATAATAAAAGAGTAAATCTTCATCAATATCAACAGTTTTTACTTTATCTTCTAACAATTTAACAGCCAATTTATTATTTGAGTAATAGCTAAAAAACTGTGCTAAACTCAAATAATCATAATTTGATAAAGTAAAATTTTTATAATTATTATTCACGTATTCAACTGCCATATCTTTGTTGGTATAATCTCTTTTTTGCATTAACTTTTCAGCTTTTATAATTTGCAAATTAGCGAGCATTCTTGAGGTAAGATTGTTTTCAATACCATAATTTTTTAAAGCATTTATTTCATTATTTAAGGTAGCTTCATCAATGGCAATGGCATTATAACGCCATAATTTTAATTTAATAGCCATTAAATTGTATTTAACCCCCTTGTCTTTTGGAATCATTTTTTCTATCTCCAATAATTCATCATAAACAATTAATCCTTGTCTAAAATCCAACATATATTTAAAAGCGGCATTCTTACTCATTATATTGGCAAATTTTACTTTTTTTGGAATTAACATTTGTTTTAAAACATCTGGCAACGCTTCTTTCGTTTTGATTCTTTCAAAAATGGAATTTTGAAGTTCGTTAGCTTCTTTTACTGATTCTGAATTTATGGCATCACTAAATTTCTTCAATAACCCGCTAACAGATTCAACCTTGTATTTATCCTTCTTTTCTAATTCTAATTCAACTATAGCTTTTCTGTGGTTCTTAAAAATAGGTTCCATCTCTCTGGTAAGTTCTCCAGCTATTCTTTCTTTAATCTGCTTTTTATTTAAGATTAAAAGCGTTCTGTATTTTGTAGATTTAATATCATTCAGAAAATCCACCCAGTTTTCTGATGTTGAAACAACCGTTTTAATTGTTGGCTTTTGAAAAGATTGCAACGCTGCTACAATACTTTTTGCCCGCAATTCTTGCAATTCTACATTTCGACTTGCCACCCCTTCAATTGACGAATATACTTTGATGTTGATACCCTTAATATTATAATCTGTTAATCTTAAAGAATCATAAATGGGTTTAATGTCTGCTTGTGAATAATTAGATTTATTTCTTTCAAAAGGAATTTTAAACTTTAAAGTTTTGTTTCTAACAACATAATTATCATCGGCCGATGATTTAATTTGTTTATCATCGTAGGTTAAATTATCTAAATACATACCCATATCAAGCAAATCCCATGAATAAGACTCCAAATCATAAATGACATAATAACGGCATAAGTTTTTGTTGCCTAAAAACATGATGTTGTATTCTAATTCATCATTTAGAAATCCTTTAGGAACTTTACCAACATAAGAGCGATATCTGTTTTCTGCATTTGAACTCAAGCCCTGTTTTAATTCTTTAGAATAGACTGGTTTCAATAGAAAGCCCCTTAATTGAGTTTTTGCTACCATTTCTAATTCACAGTTATATCTGCTTTTCAAAACGATTTCTATAGCAAGTCCATCTCCGGCATTTTTAAAAAGTAAATTGAACCAATTTTTATCATTTACCTCAAAATAAAGGTTCTCGTTTTCTCTTATAATTGAAAACTTTACTTCTTTAGGTTTTTGACTAAAGGCATTTAGACACTCTTGACACTTTTGATCACTATCTTTTCCTGGAAAAATAATATCATAAGTATTTTGAGATATGATAGAATTAATACTGAATAATAAAAATGAGGTTAAGATGAAGGATTTAACATTCATTAATAGAGAGATAAGGTTGCTTGATATATCAAAAAGTTAAAGTTAATAAATCATATTGAGTTATAAAATACTTTCCTCTATATATTGAAAATTTATGATTCTTTTTTAGGAAATGCTTTTTTATTGAACACCAACAACATCAAAAATCCTGAGCTTATGGACATATCAGCAATATTAAATACAGGTTCAAAAAATGTGAAAAATTGGCCCCCAAAAAAAGGTAACCATTCAGGCAAGTAGCCTTTCCATAAAGGAAAGTAAAGCATATCAACTACACGTCCATGAAGTAATCCATCATAGCCTCCTTCGGTAGACAAAAAAGAAGCAATTTGTCCGTGGCTATCATTAAATAATACCCCATAAAACACAGAATCTATAATATTGCCAAGTGCACCAGCGAATATGAATGCAATAGCCAGCAATAACACTTTAGGACTTTTCTTTCTGGTTGCATCCAAAAGCCAAAAACCGATGCCTACTATAGCAATAATTCGAAAAACAGTTAATGCAATTTTTGCGTTCCTATCTGAAATAAACGACGTAAAATCGCTCAGTTTTGTTCCCCATGCCATACCGTCATTTTCTACAAAATAAATTCTAAACCAGTCCAATATTCTATATTCATCACCTAAAGCAAAATGGGTTTTTATATAAATTTTACTGATTTGATCAATGAGTAAAATTAGGATGATTATGATAATTGACCTCTTTAAAGACATAGTGTAGGATAATATAAAAATAAAAACGTCTCAAAATTTGAGACGTTTCAAATATATCATTTAAATAATTATTGCTGCATGTTTTTTGCTTCAATACTTAAAGTAGCATGCGGCACTAATTTTAATCGCTCTTTATTGATAAGTTTTCCGGTAACTCTACAAATACCATAGGTTTTGTTTTCAATACGGATTAAAGCATTTTTTAAATCACGAATAAATTTTTCCTGTCTAATAGCTAGTTGAGAATTAGACTCCTTGCTCATTACTTCACTCCCTTCATCAAAAGCTTTGAATGTTGGTGAGGTGTCTTCTGTACCATTATTATGGTCATTCATATAGGCGCTTCTGATAAGTTCCAAATCATATTGGGCCTTTTGTATTTTTTCCTTTATTAAATCTTTAAACTCTGCTAAATCTTTATCTGAGTATCTAACGTTTGTATCCTCATTCATAATTTTAATGTTTTTTAATAAACAACTTAGTATTTACATCATCAAAGGCAATTTCTATACCATTGTCTATTTGTTCAATAATTTCTAATTCTTCCGTTAATGTTTCTGCCTTAATATACGATAAATTTGTATTTACTGCAGGTACTATATTATCATCTTTTTGAAGTAGTACATCAATTCTATCAGTCACTTCAAATCCAGAGTCTTTACGTAAATTTTGTATTCTGTTGACCAATTCTCTGGCAATGCCTTCTTTACGTAATTCTTCAGTAATTGTAACATCTAAAGCTACTGTTAAAGACCCTTCATTTGCTACCAACCAGCCTTCAATATCTTGCGATGTAATTTCAACATCTGTGTGTTCTAAAGTAATATTTTTTCCATTAATGGCAACTTCTAAATTACCTATTTGTTCCATTTTGTTAATATCTTCTGAAGTAAAGTTAATTACTGCATTAGCAATGGCTTTCATGTCCTTTCCAAAACGTGGTCCCAACGTTTTAAAATTAGGTTTTATTTGTTTCACAAGAATATCAGAGGCATCTTCCAGTAATTCAATTTCTTTAATATTCACTTCATGTTTTATTAAATCTGAAACGGCTAAAATCTCTTCTTTTTGTTGCGCACTACTCACTGGAATCATTATTTTTTGAAGAGGTTGACGCACTTTAATTTTTTCCTTTGCTCTTAATGACAACACCAAGGACGATATAGTTTGAGCACTTTCCATTTTGCGTTCTAAAGTCTTATCAATGTAAGACTCATTACACACAGGAAAATGGGCTAAATGAACACTTTCAAAACCTTCCTTTCCAGTCACCGTATTTAAATCTAAATATAATTTATCCATAAAAAAAGGTGCAATTGGTGCTCCTAGCTTAGCTATGGTAAGCATACAGGTATAAAGGGTCTGGTAAGCCGAAATTTTATCGGCCTGGTAATCTCCTTTCCAGAAACGCCTTCTACTTAATCTCACATACCAGTTACTTAAATGGTCTTGAGTAAAATCTGAAATAGCCCTCGCTGCTTTTGTTGGCTCATATTCTGCATAAAACTCATCCACTTTTTTAATAAGGGTGTGTAATTCAGATAAAATCCAACGGTCTATTTCTGGTCTTTCAGATAGAAGTATTTCTTCTTCAGAGTATTTAAACTTATCTAGATTTGTATACAACGCAAAAAATGAATAGGTGTTGTAAAGCGTTCCAAAGAATTTACGTTTTACTTCTTCAATACCTTCTAAATCAAACTTTAAATTGTCCCAAGGGTTGGCATTCGCAATCATGTACCAACGCGTGGCATCGGCGCCATAAGTAGATAACGTTTCAAATGGATCTACAGCATTTCCCAGGCGCTTAGACATTTTTTGTCCGTTCTTATCTAAAACCAGTCCATTTGAAACCACATTTTTATAAGCAACAGAATCAAAAACCATAGTGGCTATAGCATGCAACGTATAAAACCACCCGCGTGTTTGGTCAACCCCTTCTGCAATAAAATCTGCTGGAAATGATTTATGTTCATCAATTAAATCCCTGTTTTCAAAAGGATAATGCCATTGTGCATATGGCATAGATCCAGAATCAAACCATACATCAATTAAATCGCTTTCACGCTTCATTGGTTTCCCACTTTCAGAAACTAATATAATTTCATCAACTATATTTTTATGCAAATCGATTTTTGCATAATTTTCTTCAGAATTGTTTCCAATGTCAAAATCTTCAAAAATATCTTTGGTTAAAACGCCTGCTGAAACAGCTTTGGCCATTTGTTGTTTAAGTTCATCAACTGAACCGATACAGATTTCTTCTTTACCATCTTCAGTTCTCCAAATTGGTAGTGGAATTCCCCAATACCGTGAACGTGATAAATTCCAATCATTAGCATTGGCTAACCAATTACCAAAACGACCTGTTCCCGTCGCCTTTGGTTTCCAATTAATGGTGTCATTAAGTTCGAACATTCTGTCTTTAACATCAGTGACTTTAATAAACCAGGAATCCAACGGATAATAAAGGATTGGTTTATCTGTTCGCCAGCAATTTGGATAGCTGTGTTTATATTTTTCAACCTTAAAGGCCTTGTTCTCTTCTTTTAGTTTAATTGCTAGCTCTACATCTACAGAACGTTCTGGTACTTCGCCATCATTGTAATATTCGTTCTTGACATACTTCCCGGCATATTCGCCCATCTCAGGTCTGAACTTTCCTTGTAAATCTACCAACGGCACCAAATTACCATTTTCGTCTTTTACCAGCATGGGTGGCACCTCTGGAATGGCTTGTTTTGCTACCATGGCATCATCTGCACCAAAAGTTGGTGCGGTATGAACAATGCCTGTTCCGTCTTCAGTGGTCACAAAATCTCCAGAAATGACTCTGAAGGCATTTTCAGGATGGTCATTTGGCATTGCGTATGGTAACAATTGTTCATACGTAATCCCTACTAAATCTTTCCCAATAAATTCTTTGATAATGTAAAATGGAATCCTTTTGTCTTCAGGTTTATATGACGATAATTCTGATACATTTTCTACTTGACTAAATTTGCCGGAAAACTGATAACTCACTAATTTTTTAGCCAGCACCACTTTTATTGGTTCAAAAGTGTATTGGTTAAACGTTTCAACCAATACGTACTCAATTTTTGGCCCAACGGTTAAGGCTGTATTACTTGGCAGTGTCCAAGGCGTCGTTGTCCAAGCTAAAAAGTGAATTGCTCCTTCATTTTGCAAAAAGTCAGGCAGAGATTCTGCGTTTGCCTTAAACTGTGCCACTACAGTTGTATCTGTTACATCCTGATACGTGCCTGGCTGATTAAGTTCATGTGAACTTAATCCTGTGCCCGCTTTAGGTGAATAGGGTTGTATGGTGTAGCCTTTATATAATAATTGCTTATCATAAATTTGCTTCAATAACCACCAAACACTTTCCATATATTTGGGTTCATAGGTAATATATGGATCATTCATATCTACCCAATAACCCATTTTTTGTGTCAAGTCATTCCAAACATCGGTATAACGCATAACTGCTTTTCTACAGGCTGCATTATAATCTTCAACCGAAATAGTTTTTCCTATATCTTCTTTAGTAATTCCTAGTTCCTTTTCTACACCAAGTTCTATTGGTAAACCATGCGTGTCCCAGCCCGCTTTACGCTTTACTTGAAACCCTTTCATAGTTTTATAACGAGGAAAAATATCTTTAATAGCACGTGCTAAAACATGGTGTACCCCAGGAAGCCCATTTGCTGAAGGTGGTCCCTCAAAAAATACATAGGGTTCATGACCTTCACGTGTGGTAACGCTTTTTTCAAATACATTATGGGCTTGCCAATAGCTCAGAATTTCTTCTGCAACTTTTGGTAAGTCAAGTCCTTTATATTCAGGAAATTTAGCACTCATTATATCAAAATTCTAATCGAGGTGCGAAATTAAGGAATTTTGATAAAATAGAAGGTCTGAGATGAAACAATTTAACTTTAAAATTATTCTCCATTAACAGAATGAATAATCTTAATCTTTTGAATATCAAAAAATAAAATAAATTTTAATAAAGATTCTAATAAAATAAGTCTCCTAAAGTTTAGAAAAAGACAATGGTTTTAAAAATACACGATAAATATTTGAAACCGTATTTTCATATTCCGGCATGCCCACAATTCTTTGCCATTCTGGATGAGGTCCAAATTTTTCCCAATTGGCATTGCGTTCTTCCATGTCTTTAAAAGCAATCATATAGGTCAAACAGGGCATTTGAGGTCCAGCTATTTTTTCGCCAAAAAACACAGAATGCAAACCAACATCTTCAAAGATTTTAAATTCACTTTCATTAAACATCTTTATTTTTCTATTCAGAGCATCTTCATTATATCCTTCATAAGTTCTTAGTTCAAATACGGTTGATTCTTCAGAAGGTTTGATTAGTTTTGGAAGCCCTTCAAAAGCAATAAACAGTGAGGTTTCATATCTTAAAAAAGGGAAATCATAAGGGAAAGTTTTCATGTATGTATTTGAGGCCTCTTCAAAATCTTTATCTATTTTTAAACCTTCAACAACTTCGTAATAATCATTTATGCCCTTATAGGGAATAAATAAATACAGTTTTTTTGGCAGAGCATCACCTATTTCCTCAAAAACACCAATGTTATAAATCTCCTTTTTGTTTAAAGCAGGAATCAGAGCTTTTTCAATATAATCATATAAAATATTCACTGATTTGTCGAAATTCAATTCATAGGTTCTTAACTCATAAATCTCCTTTTGGCTATAACTGAATGCTGAAAATAAAAGTACTATTCCAATAAGTATATTTTTTCTCATTTTTTAAGTTTAATTGAAATCTAAATTTACTCAAATAATCAAATAAAAACTTATTTAAAAATCAAACTTTATTCAATCACATAAAAAAGCCGCAACAATTGTTGCGGCTTTCTAATTTATTCTTTAAAGACCTTAATTTATCATAATTTTTTTGGTTATCACTTGATTGTCATCTGTTCTAAACCAGGCGATATAAGTACCTGTTGATACATTTGGGATTTTCAATCCATTATTCAACGTTTCTTGTGGCACATTAGTTAATTCGATAACTGATTGACCTAAGGTATTTATTAATGCGAATCTCTTGACTTCACTATTTAATTTTTTAACATAGATAGTATGCTCATTATTTTTGTAGTAAATGAAGTTTTCAGTGACTTGAGTATCTTCGACGCTTAACGCCTTTGATTCAGACTGGAATACAATTTCAAATCTATTATTGAATTTTCCTGCATTCGCGCTAAAGCTATAGGCTTGATCTTTTGTTAAATCAAAATAATCACCTGTTAAATTATCTTTCAAATAGATTACTTGACTACCATCAATATTCTCAAGTTCTGTTATTTTAATTTCAAAAGAATTATTACCTGATGATTTGAAGTTTAAAGGAATAACTTTGTCATCAGTAATTGGGCTGTAGGCTTGAATATTCATATTCTTACCTTCAAAATTTAAATTTAAATCATTATTATTAAGATCGCCACACTCCGCATCATATCCATAATCATAAGCATCTGATGTAAGTTCACTAAATCCTAATAACAATTCTCTTCTGGTTGCCGGTCCTGTTACAGAATTAAACTCTAATCGAATTTTTTGAAATTCCAGACTATCTTGCGCCGTACTTGAAGTTTCCGTGCCTTTAGATTTTGAATTGCCATTTTTAAAGAATGTAGAACCATTACTATAACTACCATTAGCATCAGCTTCTTTGATGAATACGCGTTGGCCATTATTAAATACTACTTGACCATTAGCAATAACTTCAGCTATAAATCCTTGACCTACCGGCAAATATTTTGTAGGCGTTTTTGTGCCGTCTTGTGAGCCATTATTTGACCCATAAAACCCTACAAACTGATAGGCCCTTGTTGATCCTAATTTATTCACTTGTGCATAGCCTCCATTATACTCATTTAAATAATGAGAACTACCACTCCATTGTTGCCATAATTGCAGTGTACCACTAATAACACCCGCATTATCATCTATAAATTTATGAATATCTAATGCTGAAGGATATGGATTTCCTAATAAATAATTCGTTGCAGAAACAGAAGCTACTGATCCCGGACCACCTTTATCTGTGACATCAATTTTAATGGTCCCATTATTAGGTTTGCCTTCAAAAATATATTGTTCTTGTGTTCCAACATTTCCAGTTCCTTTTTGAGTATACCCAACACCCGGTTTTATATTTGCTGTTCGTGATAATTTGGTCCAATCCCAATAAGTCACCCCATTCATAAATGTATATAACCAATAGGTACTGATATAGCCCGCCTGAGAATAAGCTGATGTAAATTGAACAGGAAAACCTGCACCATCTTTCAGTAATTCTAATCTAAAATTAGTGTTATTTGGGTTATTTGCAGAAGCATTATTATCTATTAAAGTGGTTGCACTTGTAGCTCCAACTGGAGAGCCCCAATAGTTATACCAGTATGAACTTGCCACGCCTTCTTGGCGTCTTAATATCTTCCCAGTTGATGAAGTTACTAAATCACTATGATTTGTTTGTATTAATTGAGAGTCTTGTTCAAGATTTAAGGTGCCATTCAATTCTAAATACCATCGGTTTTCAACTAGATTATCCCCTTGCATTGTTAAGGTTTTATTGGCATCAATAATTAGTCCTGAAGTTTTTATAGTATGATTTACTGTGACATCATTAGAAATCTTAATGATACTCCAATCTTTATTAGTAATACAGTCTTCAATATCCCAAACGTCACCATGCAACCATGTTGATTGTGAGGCCCAAGCGCCATTTGATCCTGAAACATAAGGCATAGGAGCTGTTTGCTCTTGAACAGTTTTAATATTATGAAGTCTTATATTATTATTTTTACCAGAATAATCATAAATCAAACTGTTTTTAATATCGGTCATTGGATAATAGGCCAGCAAATTAGCCCATGATACAGGATTACTTGTTACTGTATCCGTTATATTTTTAGGAACAACAGTACCTTTAACATTTCCTGAATTATCTTCAATCTCTTGATAAACCATCTGTTGGATTTGATCATCAGTAAGTACTGTTTTAAAAACTCTTACCTCATCAATCTCTCCTTTAAAATATTGATTATTAGAAGATTTATTAGAAAATCTTCCAATTTCAAATACACCGCTAGCATTATTGCTCACTTTTAAAGCCGAACCGGTTATACTTTTGGATTCTTTCAAAACACCATCTACATATATTTTAATTAGACCAGTACTTGCAGAAAAACTACCTGCTATATGATGCCATTCATTTAAATTAATAATGGAACAACTACAAGCTCCAACAGATTGTTGTGAAATACCGTTAGTTGAAATGCTAAAGGTAGGCTGGTTACCATTTTTTAGCCATAACTTAAGGGCAATGTCTTCACCTGCAATCAACATGCTAGTAGAATTTCCTGTGGCCGACTTTACCCAAGCCATCACAGTAATTTCATTTAAACCATTGATAAATGAACTGCCTGACACATAATTATTGGTACCATTAAAAAATAGTGTGGCACTAGACGGTGGAATGATATCAAAATAATCCCTATAATCTAAATCACCACCAGAATTAATGTTATTATTTGTGTCACCAAAGACACTGACAAGATTAGAAAGGTCTCCAATAGACACTTCATCATTTACATCTAAATAGGCTGTTACAGCATCCATATTATCATCAAGACCATCGTTATCAACATCAACATTGGTCACCGTATTTGATTGTCCGTTATTGTCAATATCGGGCGTTCCATCATTATTTGAATCGCTGTCTAAGTAATCCTTTATACCATCGCCATCAGTATCTTCCAATTGAGTTATATCTGTTCCGCCCATGGCAAATTCATAAACATCATCAACACCATTTGAGTTTAAATCTGTTATACTAGCGCTGACATTGCTAGGTGGAATGTAACCATTTGTTGGTTGTGCTTCTACATTATCAGGTATTCCATCACCATCACTATCTATATCCAGAAAATTTAAAATATAATCTGAATCTTTTGAACTTTCTGCAACCACATAATTAACTGTCCCTATATTTGGCGAACTTTGAACAACATCTGGGATACCATCTGTTCCTACAATATTACTCACCACGCCATTTATATGGGGCTTTCCATGACCCGCTTCTTCAGCATCAAAAATGCCATCATTATCACTATCAAGATCAAATAAATTTGCGATACCATCTCCATCTGTATCAAGATTTGAACCGGTTACTTTCACAGATCCCTCATCAAAATTTCCATAATCAGACATAGTCACAACAAACGAATATGTTCCCGGACTTAAAGTCACCGTTCCTTGAACCAACTTCCAAGGCGTCGCTTTGGAGGATCCATTCTGAACAGGGATTGCAATTGTTCCAGTATTGGCCACTAAAGTGGCCCCAGTATTATTATTTCCAATACCCGAATAAATAGCGAGTTTGGCTGTTGCTGAATTATTATTATCCCTCGGCGTAAAATAACCAGAATAAGTTATGTTTGTTGTAGATGTAATTCTAAATGATTGATATATATCTGCATTGCCATTAATATCAAAGTAATGTTGTTTAAACCCAACAAAATTAGTTTTAGTGTCGGCATCAAATGGCGGTCCGCCATTTCCGTAATCATAAACGCCCCCATCTACCTGAACAACATTTGGTGTCCCTCCAGACCCTAAACCGCCCGGTATTAAAATCCAAGGTAAAATAGTGGTTGCATTCACCCCTTCCCCAGCTTGATTATTCCCATTATTTGGCACAGGAACATTTTCAAATCCTCCGTAACTTAAAATATTATTTTCTTGAGTATCTAAAATACCATCATTATCATCATCTAAATCTACTGAGTCTGCAATTCCATCAGCATCAAAATCCATAAACGCATTTAAACTACCCCAAATATAATTATAATCGGTACCTGAGAATTGCCAACTTAAATTATCCATTCCAGGTGAAACTACTTTCAATGAACTATATAATTGCTCTGCTCCATTAGCATTAAGTTCATTCACTATAACTGTTTGTCCAGAACCTTGAGTAGCTGTTTTATCTTTTAAATACAAAAAGTCTAAAGCAAAACTATTTTTATCAAAAGCAACATTTTTTGATACATTACCTGATTTTCCATTAACTTTTTGAACGGGTGAAAAAACATTATCTTGATTTACATTACTAAAACTTGTGGCTGCTAAAGTTATATCAGCATTCTTACTTGTATTAATAGATAAAGTATTAGTTCCAGAAGGTGGATTAATTAATGTATAAACGGCTATTGTAACCGGTCCCTGTTTTGAACTCTCAACAAAGGTTAAATTTAAACCTCCATATGTTAAAGTGTTTATTTTATTAGTGTTTTCAGTTATTAATAATGATACTACCACAACAGAATTTGACAATCCTGCTGAAACCGTATGATTAACCGTTAAATTTTGTGATTCTTTGACACTTCCTGTTGCCGTTTGATCCACCAATATTTGTCCTGAGACCGAATTCAAACTGAGAACTATAATTGCGAAGACTAAAAAATTTCTTGCATGCAAGTGAGATAATATAATATCTAAAGTAGGTTTCATAATGTTAAATTTCGATTTGGGAATCTTATTTATTCAATCATTAAATTTTAAAATCTAAAACTAAAATATGAATACTTGAGGGAAGTAATCTTGACTAAATGAACCAAATATAAGGTCCTCAATCAATCAATCGTTTACAAAATTAAACGCTAATTGCTTGAAAAACAAGCAATCAACATTTCTTTTCGATAAAGCATCTATTTCTTGGGTTTAATGTAATATAAATGTAAAAAACTTCGATAACTGACATAACATTTAAACTTTAGTTATAGTGTTGTTCTTTTTCACTAAACAGAGATACTATTAGTAATAGGAATGAATAAGAGGGAAGCAATTACCTATTTAATCAAATTAATGATTTTTCAATAAATTAATTGGAACAATAGTAAGAATAAAAATGATTCCGACCAAATAAATTGTTAATTTTTGTCGATGAAACGTTTATTTTTAACGCTCAAAGGGTGTTTTATCCGATAAATTGCAGTTTTATAAAACTAAACACATGTCTGAAGCAGAGTTTATAACTAAAGAAGTTGATTCACCAAATCCTCAATTTTAGAAATGAGATGTATTTTAATCCCACTATTTTTTAAAGAAATTTTATTGTACTTAGAAACATAAATAGACGCAAATCCAAGTTTTTCTGCTTCAATAATACGTTGTTCAACCCGCTGCACGGGTCTAATTTCACCAGAAAGCCCGACCTCAGCCGCAAAACAAACGTCTTTATGTAATGGCGTATCCTCATTTGAGGATAAAATAGCTGCCACAACTGCCAAATCAATGGCGGGATCATCCACATTAATTCCACCGGTAATATTTAAAAAAACATCTTTAGCTCCTAAACGAAAGCCCGCTCGTTTTTCTAGAACAGCCAATAACATATTAAGACGCTTGGCATTAAAACCTGTAGCACTTCTTTGTGGCGTACCATAAACAGCCGTACTAACCAGCGCCTGAACTTCAATCATTAAAGGACGCATACCTTCTAAAGTAGCCGCAATGGCATTGCCTGATAAGTCTTCATCCTTTTTTGAAATTAAAATTTCTGACGGGTTAGACACTTCACGCAAACCAGATCCTTGCATTTCGTAAATACCAAGCTCATTCGTTGAGCCAAATCTGTTTTTATTGGCTCTTAAAATCCTAAAAACATGATTTCTGTCGCCTTCAAATTGTAAGACCGTATCTACCATATGTTCCAGTATTTTTGGCCCCGCTATATTCCCGTCTTTAGTAATATGACCAATTAAAATGACTGGTGTAGCGGTTTCTTTTGCAAATTGAATAAGCTCTGTAGTACATTCTTTAATTTGCGAAATACTTCCTGAAGAAGATTCAATATAATCACTATGCAAGGTTTGGATAGAATCAATTACCACAATATCCGGTTTTAAGGACTCAATCTGTTTAAAGATGTTTTGTGTTTTAGTCTCAGTTAAAATATAGCAATTGGTAATCCCAGGGTAAATACGCTCTGCACGCATTTTAATTTGCTTTTGGCTTTCTTCACCTGAAACATATAAAGTTTTATAAGGTAATTTTAAAGAAATTTGAAGAAGTAACGTGCTTTTACCAATACCTGGCTCCCCACCAAGCAGAATTAACGAACCCGGAACAATGCCACCGCCCAAAACGCGATTAAACTCAACATCCATAGTATCTAACCTAGATTCCTGTGAAGTATCAATATCCTGAATTAATAAAGGTTTAGAAACACGCTTTACTGATGAGTCTGGCATTTTCCAGCCACTTTTCTCCTCCTTTTGCAAAACCTCTTCTACAATAGTATTCCACTCTTTACATGCCGTACATTGTCCTTGCCATTTAGCATATTGAGTTCCGCAATTCTGACAAAAAAAAGTTGTTTTTACTTTAGCCATTTAGTATCCAAAATCTGCTTTAATAGCATCTGCCTTCTCTAACATTATGTCTTTTGTGATGCCCCCAATTTCTTCAAATGCATATCCGGACTGATAGGTTCTCATGGCTTTTTTTGGCTCCCCTGATTCTTCATAAAAACGTGCTAGATAATAAGTCCCTAATAATGTTTCAGGGTATTCATCCCGGGCCATTTTACCTAATTCTTCAAAATATTGAAATTCTTTCTTTTTCTCAATAGATGCTTCAATGGCTTTAAAGTCATTTATTAGAATTTGTTTTTCAATACCAAACAATTCTCTTATAGTTTTATATTTCTCCTGAAGATAAACAACCGGAGAAGACTCCAATTTTAAGATTGTTTCTTTGTATTCATCCTTACTAATAGGCTGAAATACAGAAAAAATAGCTTCTATAGCTTTTGGCAATGCATGGGTAGGAACTGCATAATGGGATGAACCATCAAATTTATCATAATAGAAGTGCAGGTTTTTATTGTCAAGACTTGACAGACTATTATTTAATTCTTCCGTTCCTTTTAATATTTCAGGCACATCATTAGTTGAAGTCGCTAAATAATAAAAGATCTTACCATCAAAATTAAGAAGTCTATCTGAAACAAATGCCTTCATTTTAGGAGCAAGCTCAGGGCTTATAACAAAATATGCCTGAAACAATGGCTGCTGCTTTAGCATAAAATAATTTATAAAATTAGCTGTTTCACCATGCCCTACCGCCACTTTAAAATTTCCAATTTTATATTTGCTCTGAATATGAGGTATTAACTCTGCACCAATAAATTCAAAAAATTTAGCCCCCGTATCGATTGGAAGTGAATTTTGCTCAGAATACAAACTATCATCATATCTCTTATCAATCTGATTAATGCCTACCACAATAGACTCAGGCATTTCCTCCCAATAAGAAAAATAATCCACATTACCTGCAACCGCTTCAAACATGTAATCAGCGTCTAATACAATAAACAAAGGATATGTCTTTTTATCATTCTTATCATATCCTCTAGGAAGTTGTATTTTAAGTTCTCTCGATTCCCCTAATTTATTAGACTCAAAAGCTTCATAAATAACTTGGGCACTTAAAATATGGAATGAAAACACCAATAATAAAAAGCAAAAAACTGATTTCATATATTTGACTTAAACATTAATTTATGGCAAGGTAACAAATAAAGCGAAAGTTTAAAAACAAAGTATTCTAATACTTATTCCGGATTTATAGTCGATTTTTTTTGCGCTTTTCTATTGTTAATAGGCAAGTAAATTAATGAGATTCCACCTAATAGAATAATCATGAGCGTTTGTGATGACCAAATAATCCAGCCAAAAGCCAAGCTAGGTTCTTTAGCGATATCAAAAATTGAAAATGCGGCATAAATGGCTAACGGATAAGACCCAATACCGCCATTTGTTGCTGCAATACTAAAACTTGCAGATATAAACCCAATCAAAATAGCACCTAACGAAATATCATGTAATTCTTCAACTGCCAAAGAAGTGGTATAAAACATAAGCACATACATCACCCAAATGAAAAGAGAATGAAAAATAAATGGCCATTTTTTTTCCATTTTGAAAATACTAAAAACACCTTCTATTAGTCCTTTTATAAAAGACTTAAGTTTAATCGCAACCGGTAAATCACTGTGCTTAATAATTTTT
The DNA here is from genome assembly GCA_024643405.1 of Flavobacteriales bacterium. GTDB lineage: Bacteria > Bacteroidota > Bacteroidia > Flavobacteriales > Flavobacteriaceae > Yeosuana. The sequence goes on from JAHENA010000008.1 coordinate 31,680, forward strand.
AAAAGTCCAAATATCATTAAGACAAAAGCAACAAGTCCTATAAAAATTTTAGTGAGATTAAATTTGGCAATCAAAAAGCTATAAATAAAATCAAACTGCAAAAACAAGGTTATAAAAATAATTCCCGCCATAAGAATTAAATCCGCAATTCGTTCAGAAACTATGGTACCAAATCCCTTTTCAAAAGGGACTTTTTCATAATTCGAGAGAATGGAAGCTCTTGCAACTTCACCAGCTCTTGGAATTGTAAAATTAATTAAATAGCCTGCAAATACTGCCATCACACTATTTCCAAATTTAATTTTATAGCCTAATGGCTCAAGCATAAATAACCACCGATAGGCCCTTGAAAGATGACTCAATAATCCAAAAAACAATCCAATGATTATCCATTTATAATCAGCTTTTTTTAAATATACATATAACTCATCTAAAGAAACTTTTGATAGAGAATACCAAACCAAAAAAACTCCCAAGAATAATGGGAGTATAATCTTTAGGAATATTTTTAAATTTTTGGACAAAAGGCTATTTTAATAGGTTGGTAGCTTCATCTGGAAAGACCAAAGACGGCTTGAACGTTTTTGCTTCTTCAATATCCATAAAAGCATAGGTTATCAATATTAACGTGTCTCCAACAGCAACTTTTCTAGCTGCTGCGCCGTTAAGTGTAATTTCACCACTATTTCTAGGCCCAGGAATAACATAAGTATCTAAGCGTTCACCATTGTCATTGTTAACAATCTGAACTTTTTCTCCCTGAATAATATTGGCAGCCTCCATTAAATCTTCGTCAATAGTTATGCTCCCTATATAGTTAAGGTCTGCTCCTGTGCATTTTACCCTGTGAATCTTCGATTTTACTACTTGAATTTGCATGTGGCAAAGATAATTAATTTAATGCGATATTATCTATTAGTCTAATTTCACCAGCATATACCGCTATAAATGCTCTGTATTTTTTATTTTTTGACTTTCTTTGAATCTCTTTTAAAGTGTTCACTTCAGAAATATTGAAATATTCCAATTTTAAAATATCCGTATTTTCAAATTGTCTTGTTACCCATTTAGAAACTTTATCAGCACTTTTTGTGCCAAAAAGAATTTTGGCAGCCTTCAATGTTTGATAAATAAAAGGGGCCTCCTTTTTTTGAAGCTCTGTCAATCGCGTGTTGCGTGAGCTCATTGCAAGGCCATTTTTTTCTCTATGTATTTTACAACCCACAACATTAACAGGAAGTTTATATTTACTTACTAGTTTTTTAATTATTTGCAATTGTTGATAATCTTTTTCTCCAAAATAGGCATTGTCAGGTCTTACAATTTCAAATAATCGCTTTACAACAGTGCCTACACCATTAAAATGGCCTTGTCTAAACTTACCTTCCATTTCATATTCAAGCCCGTCAAAATCAAAATGCTGGGAAGTTGTATTGCCTTCATACATCACTTCAACGGAAGGTGCAAAAACCAAAATATCTTTAGAAATGGATTCTAAAAGAGCAATGTCATGTTCTATAGTTCTCGGGTATTTTTCAAGATCCTCGATGCTATTAAATTGTGTAGGATTGACAAAGACACTTACAATCACTTTATCATTATTAGTCAATGCCTTTTCAACTAAAGCTAAATGCCCTTTATGTAATGCGCCCATTGTAGGCACAAAACCAATTGTGAGTCGTTGCGCTTTAAAGGCATCAACAACCTCTGAAATTTGCTCTTTATTTGAAAATATCTTCACTTTTTAATAAAAAATTAACGGGTGCAAACTTAAGATTTTACAATCAATTTGCATAAATTTTTGTACTTTTGCGTGTTTTTTATTCTGAATTTTCGAAAAGAACCCAATTTATGATATGCGGTCACTTCAATTTTTTCATTGTAAACAGTAGAATTTCAGCTAACATAAACCATTAAAAAACACCAAAAACGAATATATGAAAGATAAGAGGATATTGTATGTATCATCTGAAGTAGTGCCTTATTTGCCTGAAACTGAAATTTCTTCAATGTCATTTGAAGCCCCTAGATTAGTAAATCAACAAGGTGGTCAAATAAGAATATTCATGCCCAGATACGGAAATATTAATGAGAGAAGACATCAATTACATGAAGTTATCAGACTATCTGGCATCAACTTGGTGATAAATGATTTAGACATGCCTCTTATTATTAAAGTAGCCTCTATCCCAAAAGAACGAATTCAAGTTTATTTCATTGATAATGATGAATATTTTAAGAGAAAAGCAACTTTAACAGATGAAAACGGGAATTTATTTCCAGATAATGATGAACGTGCTATATTTTTTGCGAAAGGTGTTATTGAAACTGTTAAAAAATTAAATTGGTCTCCAGATGTCATACATGTTCATGGATGGTTGGCATCATTATTGCCTTTATATTTGAAAGAATATTATAAAGACGAACCATTATTTAGTGATAGTAAAATAGTTACTTCCGTTTACAATCAAAGTTTTGAAGAAACGTTAAATGTAGATATGTTAAACAAAATTAAATTTGATAATATTGACGAAGACCAAATTAAAGTTTTGGAAGCGCCTTCATATATCAACTTAATGAAAATTGCTATTAATCATTCAGATGCGCTAATTGTTGGCTCTGAAAGTATCCCAAAAGATTTAGAAACGTATTTAAAACAATCAAAAAAACCGGTTTTAGAATATAAGTATAAAGACGAGTTTGGTGAAGCTTACACAGAATTTTTAAATTCTAAAGTATTAAGTTAACCTATTTCCCTTCCAAATAAGCTATGAAAAAAATATTTAAAGCCCTTAAGTTTACTAGTTTTTTACTATTCATTATACTGGCCATTGTTGCATGTGATCAAGATTTCAATTCTATAGAAAGCGACGTGGTAGGTCTTAAAAATTTTAATACTGGAAGCTATCCAATTCCTATTACTTCTTACAATAAAAAACTTGATTCTTTAAGGATAAACAATTTGAGCGCCCAGTTATTAGGTGTTTTTAACGACCCCGTATATGGTCAAACTTCTGCTAGTATTATTACTCAAATAGCCCCTGTAGAATTTGACCCCTCTTTTGGTGATAGTCCAGTGATTGATTCTGTTATTTTAACTATTCCTTACTATAACAAAATATTATCTACAGATGCTGGAGGAAACAGTGTTTATTCAATTAGTGATTCCCTTTTTGGTGATTCTCCAATTAAATTGTCCATTTATCAAAACAATTATTTCCTTAGAGATTTTAACCCGAATACTGAATTAGATGTAACTCAGAATTATTACTCTCATGCAAATGATATTGTTAATTCAACAGATAATTTTGCAATAACAGAAACCAGCACTATAAATTTTGATGAGCACAAAGGGCCACTTATTTATGAAGACAATAGCTTTATACCGAGTAGTGAGGCTATTATTTTAAAGAAAGTGAGTACGGATGGAACAGAATCCACTGAACGAATTGCTCCTGCTCTCAGAACGCACTTAGACACTGCATTTTGGACTGCCGCTATTATAGATAAAGAAGGAAGTGATGCTTTAAGAAATGCAAATAATTTCTATAATTATTTTAGAGGACTCTATTTTAAAGCAGAGGCCATAAATGGAGAAGGAAATATGCTTATGTTTAATATAGCTGCTTCTGGTTCTAACATAACCATTTATTATTCTTACGATTCCTCAGCTGACAGTACTGAAAAATTTCAGGATACCTATACATTAAATTTTACAGGGAATAAATTAAATCCTTTTATAAATAATTACAGCTTAGTGTCTTTAGAAAACGGAGATAAATCTAATGGAGATGAAAAACTTTATCTTAAGGGGTCTGAAGGTTCCATGGCCGTTGTTGATCTTTTTACTGGTAATGTTGATTGTGATGGTGTTGTAGAAACTGCTGTTGAATGTTTTAAAAAAGAGTACAGAGCTGTTGACGAAAATGGAAACTATATCATAAAAAATGGCAACTTTGTTCTGAAAAAATTAATCAATGAAGCTCAACTAGTCCTATATGAAGATGAAACAATGACTGCGCCTTCTGACGATTATCATAAATATGACAGAATTTATGCTTATGATGTAAAAAACAACCTTCCTTTGGCAGATTATGGCTATGATCCTTCTACTAATACGGCAGACGCCTACAATTCTAAGTTAATACATTTAGGACAACGTATTACCGATGACAACGGTGTTTCAAAGTTTAAAATTCGTATTACAGAACACCTTAATAATATTTTACTTAAAGATTCTACTAACACTAAACTTGGTTTAGTATTATCAACCAACGTTAATTATATTTCTACTTCCAGTATTTTAAACAGTAATGATATTGTAACTGGAGTTCCTGCTGCTTCAATTATCACGCCAAGAGGAACTGTAATATATGGTAGTAATGCAAATGTTCCTGAGGACAAAAGAATGTCTTTAGAAATTTATTTTACAGAGAGCAGTCAAAATTAATCAAATATTGTCTGTAAGAGTTTTAATATGATAAAGTTGGTTTCCATTAAACCAAAGAAGTGAATTTCATCGTATAAAATATTGACTTTATATAATAAATGTCACTAATTGATATTTATTTTACATATTTGCCTCGATTAAAATAATAACCCAAATCAAATTATATTATTATGTGCGGAATCGTTGGATATATAGGACCAAGGGAAGCTTACCCAATTATTATAGAAGGACTAAAAAGACTTGAATACAGAGGCTATGACAGTGCTGGTGTGGCCTTGTTTGATGGGACTGACTTAAAGGTGTGCAAAACTAAAGGTAAGGTTGTAGATTTAGAAAACAAATTACCAACGAATATTACCAATACAGGACATATAGGAATTGGCCACACCAGATGGGCAACCCATGGTGTGCCAAACGACGTTAATTCACATCCACATTATTCTAATTCCGGAAATTTAGTAATCATTCATAATGGCATTATTGAAAATTACGAAGCCCTAAAAAAAGAATTAATTAAACGTGGTTTTACTTTTCAATCGGATACAGACACGGAGGTTTTAGTCAATCTCATAGAAGACGTTAAGAATAAAGAAAATGTGAAATTAGGAAAAGCAGTCCAAATAGCTTTAAATCAAGTTATTGGAGCCTATGCCATTGCCGTTTTTGACAAAACGCAGCCAAAAGAAATTGTGATTGCCAGATTAGGTAGCCCGTTGGCTGTTGGTGTTGGAAAAGATGAATTTTTTATAGCAAGTGATGCCTCTCCTTTTTTAGAATACACTAAAGACGCTATCTATTTAGAAGATGAGGAAATGGCTATCATCCGATTAAATAGAGACATCAAGATAAGAAAGATAAAAGATGATTCTTTAGTTGATCCGTATGTTCAAACCCTAAAATTAAATTTAGAAGAAATTGAAAAAGGTGGTTTTGATCATTTTATGTTAAAAGAAATTTATGAACAACCTAGAGCAATAACCGATACATACCGTGGAAGATTAAATAGACAAGAAGCTATTATTAAAATGTCAAGTGTTGAAGATAATATGAAAAAATTCTTAAATGCTGACCGAATTATTATTGTAGCCTGTGGTACTTCATGGCATGCAGGTTTAGTAGCAGAATATATATTTGAAGATTTAGCGAGAATTCCTGTTGAAGTGGAGTACGCTTCTGAGTTTAGATACAGAAACCCCATTATTACAGAAAAAGATGTTGTCATTGCCATTTCGCAATCAGGCGAAACAGCCGATACTTTGGCTGCTATTAAATTAGCCAAATCTAAGGGCGCCTTTGTTTTTGGTGTCTGCAATGTAGTAGGTTCATCTATAGCCAGAGAAACAGATGCCGGAGCCTATACACACGCTGGTCCTGAAATTGGAGTAGCTTCCACCAAAGCTTTTACAACTCAAATCACTGTTTTATATCTAATTGCATTGCGTTTGGCAAGAGCTAAAGGCACCATATCAAGCTCTGACTTCCGTCACCATCTGCTTGAATTAGAAATGATTCCAAAGAAAGTTGAAAAGGTATTAGAATCTAATGAGCATATAAAATATATCGCTGATATATATAAAGATGTGCATAATTTCTTGTACTTAGGAAGAGGATACAATTTTCCTGTTGCTCTTGAAGGTGCTTTAAAGCTAAAGGAGATTTCCTATATTCATGCAGAAGGGTATCCTGCTGCAGAAATGAAACATGGGCCAATCGCATTGATTGATGAAAACATGCCTATTGTTGTTATTGCCACTAAAAAAGGCCATTATGAAAAAGTAGTGAGTAATATTCAGGAAATAAAAGCAAGAAAAGGAAAAATTATTGGAATTGTCACTGAAGGTGACGTAGATGTTAGAGAATTGGCCGACCACGTCATTGAAGTCCCTGAAACGCTTGAATCTTTATCGCCATTATTAACAACCATTCCTTTACAACTATTATCATACCATATTGCTGTATTAATAGGTAAGAATGTTGATCAGCCAAGAAATTTAGCAAAATCTGTTACGGTGGAGTAATACTCCATCCAGTTTTTTACATAATCTAATAGCTCTAATTACTTTTTTAATAATTAGAGCTATTTTTATTGTTAATAATTTAAAGAAACCCCTTGTTTTTTAAGGATTTATATTACGCGTGTATAATTTTTTTTATATTTATGTTATAATAAGGTTTTTTCTTTATAATATTGAACTAATTAAACTAATCTAATTCAAATAAATGAAAACAATTCTACTAATTTTACTGTTGTTTTTTTGTGGTATTTCATACTCACAAACAACTATTTCTGGAACTGTTGTAGATGATAGTGGTCAGCCTATACCAGGAGCTAACATTTTAGTGGTCGGCACGACTACAGGAACAGTGACGGATTTTGATGGTGCTTTCGCTCTCAAAACAAATTCAAACCCTCCTTTTACTATACAGGCAAGTAGTGTTGGGTTCACATCAGTTTCTGTGCAAATCACTACAAACAATCAAATTGTTAATTTTGTTCTTAAGGAAGGAACTTCTTTAGACGAAGTGGTTATTTCTGCTTCAAGAACTCCTGAACGTATTTTTGAATCACCTGTTACGGTTGAAAGAATAGGTATTAAAGAAATTAAAAACACCGCTTCAGTTGACTTTTATGATGGTTTAGAAAACTTAAAAGGAGTTGATGTCAATACCAACAGTTTAACATTTAAATCAGTTAATACCAGAGGTTTTGCAACTTTTGCTAACAATAGGTTTATGCAACTGGTTGATGGTATGGATAACTCTACTCCGGCTCTTAACTTTCCTATAGGAAACTTAGTGGGTATGATAGAAACTGATGTGCAAAGTGTAGAACTTTTACCTGGAGCATCATCCGCTTTGTATGGAGCGAATGCTTTTAACGGTATTCTCTTTATGCGTAGTAAAAACCCGTTTGAACATCAAGGCATTAGTGCTTATTTAAAAAAGGGAATTACTTCTCAAGAAGCAGCTGGCGATAATGCCTATACGGATTTTGGCATTCGTGCTGCTCGTAAATTCAGCAACAAATTTGCTGCCAAAATCAATTTTGGTTATTTAAAGGGAACGGATTGGGCTGCTACAAGTGAAGTTGACAAAACAACACCAGGAGGTACCAGAGCCGATTTGAATTATGACGGTATCAATGTTTATGGTGATGAAGTTTCAACAAACATTAAATCGGTTGCTAAAACACTTGAAGGTTTAGGTATTTTACCTCCGGGAGCCAATGCTCTTGTGCCTTCAGTAGCTGTAAGTAGAACTGGTTATAACGAAAAATATTTAACAGATTATAATGCTGAAAGTATTAAAGCAGACTGGGGTTTATATTACAGACCTTTTGAAAATGACTTTGAAGTATCTTATGTTGGTAAAGTAGGAACCGGTTCAACTATATATCAAGGAACTAACCGATATCATATTGATGGATTCTTCCAACAACAACACAAAATTGAATTCAAAAATGATAACTTCTTTTTAAGAGGTTACATCGTTGCTGATAAGGCAGGAAAATCATATGACATGGTATTTACTGGTATTAATATTAACAGAGCCTGGAAAGATGACAACACATGGTTTGGCACATATACTGGGGCTTATGTTCTAGCAACTTTAGCGGGCGCTACAGATGCGCAGGCGCATGCTGCTGCAAGAGGTCAGGCAGAATCTGGAAGATTTCTTCCTGGATCTGATGGCTTTAATGCAGCCTATGATAAAAGTATCAATGACCCTAATTTAGGGACAGGATCAAAATTTCAAGATGCTTCTAAATATTATCATGCAGATGGAAACTATAATTTTAGCCATTTAATAGACTTTGCCGAAATTCAGGTGGGTGGTTCATATAGAAAGTATAGCCTTAATTCTTCCGGAACCATATATACAGATACGGATGGTCCTATAGACTATTCAGAATTTGGAATTTATACTCAAATTCAGAAAGATCTTGAATTGAATGAGGCATTAAATTTAAAACTAACAGGGTCTGTTCGTTATGATAAGTCTGAATTTTTTGATGGTTTCTTTTCACCTAGAATATCTGCAGGTTTAACTGTTAACAAAAACCATAACATCAGAGCTTCTGTTCAAACAGGTTTTAGAAACCCAACAACACAAGATTTATTTATTGGCTTAGATGCTGGTAGAGCTATTTTAGTTGGTGCAGCTCCAAGTAATTTAGATCGTTATTCAAGTACTTTTGATGTTAGTGGAGGCGGTCAAGGTTTAGGTGTGCCTGCAACCATTACACAAACTGGCGGCGTAGCTTATACAAATTCATATACTGCAAGCTCTGTTCAAGCCCTTGCAGCCACAGGTAATCCAGCTGTTTTAGAAATTGGTAATCCCGATTTAGTTAAACCAGAGCAAGTAAGTTCTGCCGAGGTTGGTTATAGAGGGAAATTTAGTCGTGTCATCGTGGACTTTAGTGCCTACTATAACGATTATAAAGATTTTATCTCACAAGAAGTGGTAATTTCTCCATATTACGGAACAGTAGGTGACAACTCATTATCTGTTGCTGCAATAGCTAATGGCGATTATCAAGCCTATAGTACTTACACTAATTCACCTGTGAGTGTAAAATCTTACGGAGCCTCTCTTGGATTATCTACCAAAATATTTGGTAATTTTGATTTGAGCGGTAGTTACACCTACGCTAAGTTAGATTTTGACAGAGATACTTATCCAGACTTTACTACTAACTTTAATACCCCTGAACATAAATTCAAAGCATCCTTTGGTAATGATAATTTATTTGACAATTTTGGTTTTAATGTGTCTTATAGATTTAGCGATGACTATTTCTGGGAAGCTACTTTTGGAAATGGCGTTGTACCAGAATTTCATACAGTAGATGCGCAAATCAACTTAAGAGTACCTAGTTTAAAATCGACTTTCAAAGTTGGGGGAACAAATCTGACTGGCAAAGAATATTTTACTGCTTTCGGTACTGGATTTATTGGATCGATGTATTATGTTTCTTGGACTATTAACAACTTATAAAAAAAATTAATATGAATACAAAATATATATGGCTAGTTTTAATCCTTTTAGGATTTACAGCTTGTAATGACATTGACAGTGTTCTTGAAGACAATGGCTATGTAGCTCCTGAAGCCCTTCCTGAATTAACTGCCGGAAGTGCCGATTTTTCAAAATATGTTGCTATTGGAGCCTCTTTTACTGCTGGATATACTGACAACGCCTTGTTTATGGCAGCTCAACAGAATTCTTTTCCAAATATTATGGCTAAAGAATTTACAAAAGTAGGCGGTGGTTCATTTACTCAGCCAATAACAAGTGACAATTATGGTGGACTAGCTGCTGGTGGAACTCGACTACCTGGTTTTGACCCAAGGTTAGTCTTTGGAGGCGCAGGTCCTGTATCTTTAGAATCTATAATAGGTCCAGTAACTGTTGGAACTGATATTCTTATTAATACCCCGACAGGACCATTTAACAATATGGGGGTCCCTGGGGCTAAAAGTTATCATTTGCTTTTTGATGGTTATGGAAATCCTGCAAACTTAGCTACTAAAACAGCCAATCCATACTTTATCAGAATGGCTTCTAGCACTTCTGCAACCATGTTAGGAGATGCTATGGCCCAAAATCCAACATTTTTCACCTTATCTGAAATAGGTGGAAATGATGTATTGGGTTATGCTACTTCAGGTGGAGATGGTTCTAACTTAATAACCGATACTGCTACATTTGATTATGCCTTAGGAATAATTGTGAACACCTTAACATCTGGTGGTGCAAAAGGAGTTATAACTAATGTACCATATATTTCAGATTTACCACACTTTACTACCGTTCCTTATAATCCACTTAGTCCTACCAATCCAGCTTTTGGGCCATTAATCCCAACCCTTAATGGTGTTTTTGGTCAATTAAATCAAGTATATGCTTACTTACAATCAGTTGGGGCCATTACAAACGCAGCTGAACGCTCTATTGTTTTTTCAACTACTGCAGCAAGTGCCGTGGTTATAAAAGATGAAACTTTTACTAATATATCAGCTCAAATTGCAGGGGTATTAAATGCGAGTCCTACATTTCCCGCTTTTGTACAAAGTTTAGGATTACCTCCTCAAGCAGCGCCGCTTGTTGCTACACTATTAGGAAATGCTTACGGTCAGACAAGACAAGCTACCGCTACTGATTTATTAGTTTTACCAAGTAGCAGTGTCATTGGAACAGTAAATACTGCTTCTATGCAAGCATTAATGGGTTATGGCCTTTCGGCTCAATTGGCCGCACAGTTTTCAACTGAAGGTGTGACATATCCTTTAGCTGATAAATGGGTATTACTTCCAAGTGAACAAGCGGAGATTAAAGCCGCCACGGATTCATATAACGCAACTATTTCTGCAATGGCTGCTTCTAAAGGTTTAGCCTTAGTTGATTTAAAAGCCATTTTAACAGAAGCTACAACAACTGGATATAAAACTGGAGATTATACTTTAACAACTAACTTAGTGATGGGTGGTTTAGTGAGCTTAGATGGCATTCACCTTACAGCCCGAGGCTATGCCTTAATGGCCAATGAATTTTTAAGAGCTATTGATGCCACTTATGGTTCAAATTTTGAAGCCTCTGGAAGTTTTGCTGATCCTGGTAATTACCCAACGAATTATTCTCCTTTATTACCTTAATTTATATTTCAAACAATTTTATAAAACGCCTTCAAACAGAGGGCGTTTTTTTATGCCTAAAAAACATAAAAAACAACTTTTATTTTAAATTAAAACATCTATCTTTGCAGCCGAAAACATAACACGTTTTTTCACAATTAAATCGCATAATATTAAACACATAAGTAATGGCTAAAGTTACAGGTAAGGTTGCACAAATAGTAGGTCCGGTTATCGATGTTGAATTCGGAGCTGGCTCAGAACTTCCAAAAATTTATGACTCATTAGAAATTAAAAGACCTGATGGCTCTTTATTAGTATTAGAGGTACAATCACATATTGGTGAAGATTCTGTTCGTACTATCGCTATGGATTCATCAGATGGATTAAGCAGAGGGACAGAAGTTACTGCAACTGGGGCACCTATTCAAATGCCAATTGGCGAAGATGTTTACGGACGTTTATTTAATGTTATTGGAGATGCTATTGATGGTCTTGGAAATTTACCTAAAGCTGGAAAGGCGGGTTTACCAATTCACCGTCAAGCTCCTAAATTTGAAGATTTATCAACTTCTACTGAAGTTTTATTTACCGGAATTAAAGTAATAGACCTTATTGAGCCTTATGCAAAAGGTGGTAAAATTGGTTTATTTGGTGGTGCTGGTGTTGGTAAAACAGTATTGATTCAGGAGTTGATTAACAATATCGCAAAAGGTCACGGTGGATTGTCAGTATTTGCTGGCGTTGGAGAAAGAACGCGTGAAGGAAATGACCTTTTAAGAGAAATGCTTGAATCTGGCATTATAAAATACGGTAAAGATTTTATGCATTCTATGGAAGAAGGTGGATGGGATTTATCTAAAGTTGATAAAGCTGGAATGAAAGAATCTAAAGCAACTTTCGTTTTCGGGCAAATGAACGAACCTCCTGGAGCCCGTGCGCGCGTGGCTTTATCAGGATTAACTATTGCTGAATATTTCCGTGATGGTGCTGGTGAAGGCCAAGGAAAAGACGTGCTTTTCTTCGTAGATAATATCTTCCGTTTTACACAAGCTGGTTCTGAGGTATCTGCATTATTAGGCCGTATGCCTTCTGCTGTAGGTTACCAACCAACATTAGCTACAGAGATGGGTGCTATGCAAGAACGTATCACTTCAACCAAAAGAGGTTCTATTACTTCTGTTCAAGCGGTTTACGTACCTGCGGATGACTTAACAGATCCTGCGCCTGCAACAACCTTTGCTCACTTAGATGCTACAACTGTGTTATCTCGTAAAATTGCTGAGTTAGGTATTTATCCTGCAGTAGATCCATTAGATTCTACATCACGTATTTTAACTGCTGATATTTTAGGAAACGAGCATTACGCTTGTGCTCAAAGAGTAAAAGAATTATTACAACGTTATAAAGAACTGCAAGATATTATTGCTATTCTTGGTATGGAAGAATTATCAGAAGAAGATAAATTGGCTGTAGGTAGAGCAAGACGTGTACAACGTTTCTTATCTCAACCATTCCATGTTGCCGAGCAATTTACAGGTATCCCTGGCGTTTTAGTTGATATTAAAGAAACCATTAAAGGATTTAATATGATTATGGATGGTACTTTAGATCATTTACCAGAAGCAGCATTTAACCTTAAAGGGACTATTGAAGAAGCTATTGAAGCTGGAGAAAAAATGTTAGCTGAAGCTTAATTCAATTAATAATAAAAAATATGTATTTAGAAATTGTATCACCAGAGGCAACCTTATTCAGCGGCGAAGTAGATTCTGTGAATGTTCCGGGTGTTAATGGCGGCTTTGAAATGCTTAAAGACCATGCGCCTATTGTGTCTTTATTGAAAGAAGGTTTTGTTAAAATTTCAGGAAATATATCTTTAAAGGAAGAAGTACAAAATAAATTTATTAAAGGCGAAAAAAATACGACTTTATTAAAAATTTCTTCTGGAACTATTGAAATGAAAGACAATAAAGTGATTGTGTTAGCAGACTAACTTTATTTCAAATAAAATAAAAAAACGCGAAGCACATGCTTCGCGTTTTTTGTTATATCCTTTTTAAATATTAATGAATAAATAGCTTTACTTGGTTTGGCTTTTCAATCCCAATTTATGACCATAAACAGCATAATATAAAATGATGGCATAACAAGGCAGTAATATCCAGTAACTTTGAGTAGAAGCTGTTGCAATAGCTTCTGCCTTATCAATACCACTCAATATAAGTTCCTTACCGTTGGAATCAACTATTCTACCATAAAGTGGCGGAATAATGGCCCCTCCAGAAATTGCCATAATGAGCAACGCTGAGGCTGTCTTGGTAAATTTCCCTAATCCTTGCAAGGTTAATGGCCACACGGCTGGCCAAACCAGTGCATTCGCAATACCTAAGGACGCTACAAATAATATGGAGGTCATCCCTGAAGTAAATAAAATACAAATGGTAAACACAAGACCTAAAACAGCACTAATCCTAAGAGCCTTCCCTTGATTAATATATTTTGGAATTAGGAAAACCCCTAAAGCATAGGTCCCCACCATGGCCAATAATGTGAGTGTCGTAAAAAACTTGGCATCTTCTGCCGAAAATCCTAAAGAGATTCCATAAGCAATAATAGTATCTCCCGCTATCACTTCTGCACCCACATAAACAAATAACGTTAAGACGCCCAACCATAAATGTGGGAATTGAAAAATACTCGTTTTATTGGTGTCTACGCCATTTATTTCCTCATTCGATTCCGCTTCAACATGAGGTAATGGAGCCTTTCTGATTAAAATACCAAGCAAAAATAAGATCCCCGCCATAACAATATAAGGAGTTACAACACTATCTGCCATGGTGTCTAATAGCTGCAATTTTTCTTCGCTTGAAACGGTTCCAAGTTGATCCTTAACCTCGTCAATTCCAGATAATAAAAGGGCTCCAAAAATTAAAGAGCCTAAGGCTCCTGCTACTTTATTAGCTATTCCCATTATAGCGATTCGTTTGGCGCCGCTTTCTATAGGGCCCAAAATAGTAATATATGGATTGGCAGCGGTTTGTAAAATGGTCATTCCCATACCCTGAACAAAAATACCGGTTAAAAAAACCCAATACGTTCTTGCTTCAGCCGCAGGAATAAATATGAGGGCACCAATAGCCATAATAACCAATCCCAGAGACATTCCTTTTCTATACCCAATTTTTGTTAGTATGTATGAGGCAGGCAATGCCATCACTACGAATGAAATATATGAAGCCGACGCGACTAAATAAGACTGTGCTGTGGTTAATTCATTTATAGTTTTCATAAAAGGAATTAAAGCGCCATTAATCCACGTTACAAATCCAAAAATAAAAAACAGCCCCGCAATAATTATTATAGGAACTAATGTGTTGTTTTTTGGTTGTGATGATTCTAATGTATTTTGAGCCATATTTTTAGTTGTTTACAAATCCATATTATTTTTACTAATATAACTTTATTTCGTTTATTAATTTAAATCTAAACAAATAAGAATCCAATCTTGATTATTGGAATGATAGGTAACTAACTCCGTAAAACCAATGGCATTATGTGCGTTGAGAGATCGTATGTTTTTTTTATCTACTTCTGTGACAATAATATCATATTCATCTTTTAAGTTTTGCTTCATAGTATGATACAACCCTCTAAATACGCCTTGTTTTCTATGGGCTTTATCAACACAAATCTGGCCCATTACTATATAATTAACCTTTGGGTTTAAATGCTCATCAATATGTTGAAACATGGGCTTTAAAACGTCTATATCATTTTTAAATTCTTTAACCATAGATAATGCATAGCCAATGACTTTTCCGTTACTTTTGGCAATGGTATGCGCACAGGCATCATTCATTGTTTTTAAAAGTTCGAAGGTATGCTGTACGGTAAGAAAGCCTTCCCTCTGCTTGATTTCTTCAGAAATTAAAGTTGGTAGATTTATATTTTGCAATGCCAGAATTTGATGTAATTCTTCATTTGAAGTTGCTCTTTTATAAATAATGTTTTCCATTCAAAATAAATTTACAATCCTTTAATAGACTTTAGCTCAACTTTAAGTTCTTGAAACATATTCATAATACTGCTGAGTTTTAATTCCTCTTCTTTATATTCCTGAGTATTAATGCAACAGGTAAATTCCCATAATTCCAATACCTTTTCTATAGCTACTTCATATGGATTGTAGAATTTATTATCGCTGCTTAACAATAAAGTATTATGTTCCTTAATTTTATTATATACCCGCTTGTAAACCAAGCCATCATCTTTGGTTAGCACAATATACGTTCTACCGTCTTTCACATCATTAAGATCTTCAACAAATTTAGCGACTATAAAAGACCCGTCTTTTACAGGCAACATGGAGTCGCCTTTTATAGGAAAAGCACGATGTGTTCCGGTAGGCAAAAAAGGCAGCTTTATCTTTTGTAATTGCTCTATATATTCAGGATCGGCATAGCCTTCCAAATAACCCGCAGAAGCTTTTGCCGGAACAATTTCAATGAGGTCCTCATTACTTTCATTAACTGTAATGGGAAATAGCACACGCTTGTTCCCAATATCAATAAACGAGGTAGTCTTTGCCAGTCTTAAATCATTCTTCACCAAAATATCTATCGGGATATTAAAATAATTTGACAAGTCAATGAGTCTGTCAATTGGAGGCTCAGAGCGTCCTTCTTCATAGGACCCTATTATAGAACGCGTCCATTGTAATTCGTCTGCAAAACGCTCTTGAGAGAACTTTTTAAGCATTCGCAGGTGTTTTATATTAATTTGAATAGGCTTCATGCTACTCGATTTTTTAACATTAATTACTACAAATATAAGCAACAATAACTACATATTGTAGTTTATTTTTACAGTATAGAATTATGTATCTCAATTGTCACACCTATTACAGCTTGCGTTATGGCACTATAAAGCCAGAGCGATTGCTTGCCATTGCTTCAGAAAACGGCATCCAAACACTGGCTTTAACAGATATTAATAACACCTCGGCCTGTTTAGATTTTGTCCGCCTTTCAAACAACTATAAAATTAAACCGGTACTTGGTGTAGACTTTAGAAACCGTGCCAAACAGCAGTTTATTCTGATAGCAAAAAACAACAACGGATTTTATAATATTAACCAGTATCTATCGGCGTTTTTACATGATTCAGACTTAGAAATTCCGGAGCAAGCACCACAGTTGGAAGACACCTTTGTGGTGTATCCTTATACACATAACAAAACCTACACCTTAAAAGCTAATGAGTTTTTAGGTATTAAACCGCAAGATCTTAATCATCTTAAATTTTCAAAATGGAATGCTTTTAGAAGCAAACTTGTGGTATTACAAACCGTTTCTTTTGAAAACAAAAAAGGTTTTAATACGCATCGATTACTCCGTGCTATTGACAATAACACCTTGTTGAGTAAGCTTCCCAAAACAGAGCAAGGAGACCCAACAGACAGCATGTTGCCTTATGATGAATTGTGTAGTAGCTATCAGGAATTTCCTGAACTTTTAGAAAACACGGCATCGCTTTTAGAAGATTGCACCATAGACTTTGACTTTTCTCAAGAAGTGCCAAACAACCAACGGTCATACACCAACAACGAACTGTTAGATTTTAAATTATTAAAAAGACTGACTTATCAAGGATTACACTATCGCTATAAAAAACCGGGGGAGCGCATTTTTAAACGTATTGAAAAAGAACTGGAAATCATTAAGGAAAAAGGCTTTGTGTCCTACTTTCTCATCAATTGGAAAATCTTAAAATATGCCCGTAGTAAAGGTTATTTTTATGTGGGTCGTGGTAGCGGCGCCAATAGCATTGTTGCTTATTTATTACGCATCACTGATGTTGACCCTGTAGAACTCGATTTATATTTTGAGCGCTTTATCAATCTATACCGTAAAAATCCACCCGATTTTGATCTTGATTTTTCTTGGAAGGACCGTGACGATATTACGCAATTCATCTTTAGTCGTTTTAAAAATACGTCACTCATTGCGGTTTACAATACCTTTAAATTTAGAGCTTCTGTTAGAGAGTTGGGGAAAGTTTTTGGTTTGCCAAAAGCTGAAATGGATGTCCTTACCAGAGGAAAATATAACATAAACCAGCTGGATGCCTTATCTCAACTGGTTATTAAATACAGTACCTACATTCAAGGATTCCCCAACTATTTAGGGATTCATGCGGGTGGCATTATCATTTCAGAAAAACCTATTCACTATTACACGGCTACATTTATGCCCCCAAAAGGATTTGCTACCACACAGTTTGACATGGTGGTTGCAGAAGATATTGGCCTTTATAAATTTGATATTTTAAGTCAGCGTGGGTTAGGAAAAATTAAAGAGGCCGTAAACATTATAAGATATAATCATCCTGAAAAAGCTCCTATAGACATTCATGATATTAAGCGTTTTAAACAAGATGAAAACATTAAAAACCTGTTGCGCCACGCCAAAGCTATTGGTTGTTTTTATGTGGAATCTCCCGCTATGCGCATGCTGCTAAAAAAACTGCAGGTAGACACCTATTTAGGCTTGGTTGCTGCCAGTTCTGTGATTCGGCCTGGTGTTTCAAAGAGCGGCATGATGCGCGAATATATTTTGCGGTATCGTTATCCTGAACGGCGCAAAGATGCGCATCCGGTTTTGCTTAAAATTATGCCCGAAACCTATGGCGTTATGGTATATCAGGAAGACGTGATTAAAGTAGCGCATTATTTTGGTGGTTTAACTTTAGGGGAAGCAGATATGTTGCGCCGCGGTATGTCTGGAAAATTCAGATCACGTGAAGAGTTTTTAAAAGTAAAAGCGCAATTCTTTGATAATTGTAAAAAAGAAGGTAAACCTGATGAACTCACCGAGGATATCTGGCGACAAATAGAAAGTTTCGCCGGGTATGCCTTTGCCAAAGGGCATTCGGCATCCTACGCTGTAGAAAGTTATCAAAGTCTGTTTTTAAAAGCCTATTATCCTTTGGAATATATGGTAGCCACCATCAATAATTTTGGTGGATTTTACAGAACCGAACTCTATGTTCATGAAGCCCGAATGCATGGTGGCCAGATTGAAGCGCCTTGTGTTAATGAGAGTTTTAATGAAACTGTTATTCAAGGAAAAACTATTTATTTAGGCTTTATGTTTCTACATGCCTTTGAATCAAAAACCGTAAAACGATTACTTCAGGAACGCAAAAAAAATGGCTCTTTTAAAAGTCTTGACGATTTTATAGACCGGGTCCCCATTTCTATAGAACAAATAAGCATTCTCATAAAAATAAATGCGTTTCGGTTTACAGAAGTTAATAAACGGGAATTACTTTGGGAAGCCTATTTAAAAATCAGCAAGACCGTAGTTCAAGAACATGTCACTGATTTGTTTAAAACAGAACGCCTCAATTATAAAACGCCTGAATTACCCAGTACCACTTTAGAGCATGCCTTTGATGAGATAGAACTTTTAGGATTCTCACTATGTAGCCCCTTTTATTTAACAGAAAATGAGGTCAGAAACCCATTAAGAGCAGCACAATTTCCAGAATTTAAAGATAAAACAATCACTATTGAAGGCTATTTAGTCACTACAAAAACCACGGTCACCTCAAACGGAAAATACATGTATTTTGGTACTTTTTTAGACCGTGATGGCGATTTTATAGATACCGTTCATTTCCCGCCGGTAGCTACTAAATTCCCTTTCAGAGGAAATGGTATTTACAACATTACCGGTAAGGTTTTAGAAGAGTTTGACTGTATCAATATTGAAGTTATTAGCATGCATAAATTAGCTGTTGTTGAAGACCCAAGATACAGCGATACCATAAAACACCTTACGGCATGACCTCTCAAGAACGTTCTATAGTACATATGGATTTAGATACTTTTTTTGTGTCTTGTGAACGTTTGCTGGATAACAGACTTGTTGGCAAACCGGTACTTATTGGTGGCACTAGCGACCGTGGCGTGGTGGCTTCTTGCAGCTATGAAGCCCGTAAGTTTGGAGTGCACTCTGCCATGCCTATGCGTATGGCAAAAATGCTTTGCCCTGAAGCTATTGTACTTAGAGGGAATTCCGGTATTTACTCCAATTTTTCAAGAGATGTTACTGATGTTATTAAGGAACATGTCCCCCTTTATGAAAAAACTTCTATCGATGAATTTTATATTGACCTTACAGGAACCGATAAGTTTTTTGGATGTTATAAACTAGCTTCAGAATTGCGGCAACGCATTATTAAGGAAACAGGATTACCCATTTCATTTGGATTGTCGGTTAACAAAACCGTTTCAAAAATTGCCACAGGAGAAGCCAAACCAAATAATGAAATACGGATTTTGAAAGGCACCGAAAAACCTTTTCTCGCCCCTTTATCTATTCGGAAAATCCCCATGGTTGGCGAGGTTACTTATAAATCGCTTTGTGATTTAGGGGTAAAACGTATTCAAACCGTACAGGAAATGCCCATGGAGCTTATGCATAAAGTGCTTGGCAAAAACGGCTTAGTCATTTGGAAAAAAGCAAATGGTATTGATGATAGTCCTGTGGTACAATACCATGAGCGTAAATCCATTTCTACAGAGCGCACTTTTGACAAGGACACCACAGATATGGTTAAATTAAAAAGCATTATCATAGCCATGGCAGAAAACTTAGCCTATCAACTACGCCGGGGCAATAAATTAACCGCTTGTGTGACCTTTAAAATGAGATATTCCGATTTTCAAACCTATACCCAGCAACAGCATATTCCTTACAGTGCCATGGATCACACTATTATTCCGGTAGTGCTCGATTTGTTTCACAAACTTTATAATCGGAGACTTTTAGTGCGGTTAATTGGCGTTAAGTTTAGTCATTTAGTGGAAGGTGGGTATCAAATTAATTTGTTTGAAGACAATGAAAAACACATTCACCTAAGCCAGGCTATTGATAAAATGCGCGAACGTTATGGTGACAGAGCTATTGTTACAGCCGCCGGTATGGAAGCCAAAAGCATCAGCCGATGGAACCCTTTTAATGGAGAGCCGCCACCACTTCTGGCCAATAGAAGGCAGTAATTATTTCACTTGTAACCAATTATTTCTATTTGCTTTTTTATCTGCGGTTAACACTAAATTATTCCTTTCAACCAAACCCAAACGATACACATTACTCGATTGAAATGTTACCATCGTTTCTTTTGTAACTCCCAATCGTTCAAAAACTATTTTTACAATGTCATTTGGTTTATAAGTATTCCATAAATAGTTCAAATCGACTGCATCATTTATTAGTACCTCGCCCACTTTAATAATTTTATCGCCATTTTCTAATCCCGCCAGATAAGCCGATGAACCCATAATAGTGTTTTCAACAATCAACCCATTTTGTAAATAAGCCCCAAAAGAAACGTTGCTCTTATCTTGTGTTAAAGTCACGCCTACATTATTTAGTAATCGGTCCATATCTGGCATGTCACTTTTATAGATGTAATGACCAAAAAAATAATCACCAAAATCATCACCCGCATAATTATTCAAAGTAGCATGTAAATCTTCAACCGTATAGGGAATTTCGGGTTTGCCAAAATTGGTCCACATCAATTTCATATAGTCATCAAGGTTCAATCCCTTTTCTCGTAATGACAAATCTAAAGCCAGCCCAAGCATACTTCCATAAGAATAATAAGAGATGAAGGTATTGACTCTATTCACAGGATCAACAGAAGTTGCTGCGTCTACAAAAGGTGCCTGTTGGCTCATTTCAATAGGATTAAAAAACTGTCTTCCAGGAGAATTCCAAACGTAATTAAAGCTGCCACTGAGCCCATTGATATAATCTTCAGGTTTCATTAATCCTGCTCTGCATAAAGACAAATCATCAAAATAACTGGTAAAACCCTCCGCAAACCATAATGCACCACTCATGTTAGCTTCTTCAAAATCAAATGGCTCCAAAGTTTTCGGGCGAATTCGTTCTACATTCCAGCAATGAAAAAATTCATGAGCTACCGTCCCTATATTATTATCCATGCCGCCATCTGCTAAACTGGTAGTAGATGTTACAATGGTTGAGTTTCTATGTTCCATACCATCACCTGAGGCATTAGGAATATAGCATGCCAGGAAAGAATAGGAACCATAATCATACTTAGGCAATTCACCAAAAATTGTTTCTTCCTGTAATACCACTTTTTTAACCCTTTCAAAATATCTGTCTAATTCAGCCTCTGTCCCATTATGGTGCAACATTAAATGGATGGTTTGGCCCTTCACGTCAAACGAACGTGTGCTGTAATTACTGATTTCAGTAGGGCTATCCATAAAATATTGAAGATCTCTGGCATAATAAGTATCGCCGCTTATGGGTTTTAGTTGTGTTGCCACTTTCCAGTTTAAATCCGTACGTGTTTTAAAAGTGACTTCAATTCCTCTGTTTTCTAAACTTTTTACATAAATAAACGTGGCAGGCATATTCAAATGCGCATGGGTTTCATCAATTTGAGAATAGGTGCCATCCCCTCTATTTCCAAATAATATATAACTAACTTTAATAATCCCTTGATGCCCTTTGACATGCCATGAATACGGATCTGTTCTGGTTACCTCTAAAGCCTTTCCTTTTTCATCGGTAACTTTGAGGGCATATACATTTTTCATAAACTCATGTATGGCATAACGCCCTGGCGATGTTCTGCTCATTCTTAACTCCACTTCATCACTTTTTAAATCTGTAAAAGTAGCTTCAATATAAGCTTCATGATGTACTGCATTTTCAAATGAAATAGTATAAGTCGTTGCTACTTGTGCATTTAAATTACACATCACACCTAGCAAAAACAGATAAAAAGCAAATCCTTTCATAATATAAAATTTAGCGCCTAAGATACTATTTTAAAATATGGCATGTTTTTTATTTTTTTCTAATCTATTGTCCCCAAACTACTTTCAATTCTAATATTTCATGAGATTTGCATTAATGCAATATTATCATTTGGGTGTGGTAAATTTTATTAATTTTGCCCAAAATCCAACCAGATGAACTTTAAAAAATCAGTGCTTTTAATATTGCTCATATGCAGTAAAAACATTTTTTCTCAACAAGATACTTTAAGAGAGCAATTGCAGGAAGTAATAATAAAGTCCAGTAGAATTGATTTGCCTTTTTCTGAAAACTCAAGAACCATCACCATAATTTCATCTGAAGATATTAAACAAAGTGCGGCAACTAATGTCGCTGATTTATTGCAACAATTTGCAGGTGTTGACATCAGACGCCGTGGAACCGCAGGTATGCAGGCCGATTTATATATTCGTGGCGGTAGTTTTGATCAGACCTTGTTACTAATTGACGGTATTAAAGTTGAAGACGCGCAAACCGGACACCATACCATGAATATGGCTCTGCCCATTGAAGTTATTGAACGTATTGAAATTATTAAAGGTCCGGCTGCGAGAGTTTTTGGCCAAAATGCTTTTACAGGCGCCATCAATATAGTCACCAAAAAAAATCAGGACAACTTGGTTTCTTTAGGAGTACAAGCAGGTTCCTTTGGTCAAAAAAGTGCTCAAGTCACAGTGGCGAATAATTTAGATAATTCATCACATTTGGTTCATGTTTCAAGAAATATTTCAGATGGGTATCGTTTTAATACGGATTATGACAATCAGAACTATTTTATTAAAAGCACCTTTAATAAAAAGGCGCTTCCTATTGATATGATTACCTCGTTTTCTGAACGAAAATTTGGCGCCAATGGCTTTTATGCAAGCCCAGCAGCCATCAACCAATATGAGGAAACGCAAACCAGTTTGGTTGGTGTTTCCACTGAAATAAAAAATGAAAAACTCACTTTAAAACCATCTCTATATTGGAGACGTAATCAAGATGAATACATTTATGTGCGTCAAGACCCTTCTATCTACAGAAATTTACACCAAACCAATAAAGTTGGAGCAGAGATTAATGCACAATACGATTCTAATTTGGGAGTTACAGGTTTTGGTATTGATTTGGCAAAAGTGTATTTATCAAGTAATAACTTAGGCCAGCGTAACCGCTTTATGACCACACTGTTTTTAGAGCATTTATTTAAACTGGCTGATGATAAATTAGATATTACTCCTGGAATAGCCGTTAATTATTTTTCTGATTTTAAGTTTCATGCTTTCCCTGGAATTGATGTGGGTTATAAAATCAGTAATAACATAAAAGCTTATGGGAATATTGGCTATACCTACAGAATACCAACCTATACCGATTTATATTACAGCGATCCTACTACAATAGGAGACGAAAATTTAGACCCGGAAGAAGCGATTGCTCAAGAACTGGGTTTAAAATACAACACGAATCATTTCAGTGCTTCTTTTGCCCTTTTTAATAGAGACTCTAAAAAACTTATTGATTATGTTAAAGAAAATGTTGACGATAAATGGCAAGCAACTAACATTGCAGAATTAAACACTAAAGGTTTTGAATTAAATACCAGTTATAATTTCACATTAGGCGCCTTTAATCAATTATTAAATCTCTCTTATACTTTTTTAGAGGATGAACTAAAAAACATTAATGTTAATTACTCCAGATATTCTATCAATTCATTAAAACATCATGTTACTTCAAGATTAAGTACCAGTTTTATAAAAAATGTATCTCAAAGTATTGTTTATAAATATGCCGAAAGAACCAGTGGAGACAGTTATTCAGTTGTTGATGCCAGTATTAATGTAAGTCTTAAGGCTTTTGAAATTTCACTGGTTGCCAACAACATTTTTAATACAGAATATACTGAAACCAACTTAGTACCAATGCCAAAAGGGAATGTGTTGTTTGGGCTTACTTACAATTTTAAATAAGAATAATCCTGTATTGGTTAAAACGTGCCAACTATTTTGTGGCAAGTAGTTGAAATTAAGTATTTTTATAGGAAATATTCCATACATGAAACGGTATACAACTATCCTGAGCTTCTGCTCTCTTCTTATTGCTTTAACTTCGTTTTCTCAAAAAGACCCAGATATCTTCAGTAAATTTGAGTCTAAATTCTACGAAATAGATGGCTATAAAATTAATGTAGAAGTTAAAGGCACCGGAGACCCTATTTTCTTTTTACCTGGCGGACCTGGAAATTCTCATGACTATATGCAGTCCAACTTTGGACAGTATTACAAAACCAACACCGTGGTGTTTTTTGATTTTTTAGGAAGAGGAAAAAGTGACGACGCTAAAGACAACTCTGAATATTCCGTTGAAAATGATGTCGCCCTTATAGAAAATCTTAGGAAACTTTTAAACTTCAATACCATTTCTATTGTTGGGCATTCTTATGGTACCGTCCCGGCGCAAGCCTACGCTATAAAATATCCCAATCAGGTTGATAAATTAATGCTGATAAGCGGATTTCACGGTGGTGCGATGTGGCAGGCTAATTGTGATAGTTACAACCATTATGCTAAAACTCATTTTCCTGAAAAATGGAAACAGGTGGATTCTTTAAGAGCCTTAGGGTATGTTTCTAGCCAGGAACCTTTAAAATCATTGTACGCCAGTATTCCCACCAAATATGTGTATTATCACGATACAAAAATAAAAGGCAATGCCCCTAAAGAACCCTATAGAGCCATGGCAACTGATGTTTATGAGGCTATTATTGGAAAGGATGGTGATTTTGATGTAAGTGGCAGTATGATTAATCAGGATTACAGACAACAGCTCAAAGATGTCACCGCTAAAACCTTGATTGTTGCCGGCAGATATGACGGTGTTTCTACTCCAGAGTTTAATATACAGTATAAAACCTTTATGCCACAGGCGCAATTTGTGATGTTTGAAGAAAGCGGGCATAACCCTTATTTAGAGGAACCTGAAAAATTTTACGCGCTTTTTGACCAGTTTTTTGAGATAAAATAAGTCTTTTTTGACGCATTCATAACGAACAAAAAACATATTCTCTTGTTGCACAATGCCTCAAATCATTTAAAAACTGTCACATTTCAAAATAACACTATTTAAATTTTAAGAACGATTTATTAACTTTGAATTACAAAAGTTATCGTTAATGACCTTGAATCTAAAAGACATTCCCCGTGTTAAAAACATTTGTAAAGAAGACTTTTTAAAGCACTATTTTAAACCACAAAAACCTGTGGTTATAGAAAGCGCTATTGAAGATTGGCCCGCCTACAAAAAATGGAATTTAGACTACATGAAAACTGTAGCTGGTCATGTAACCATTCCTTTATATGATGACAGACCGGTAGATTACAAAGACGGGTTTAATGAGCCACATGCCAAAATGAAAATGAGTGATTATATTGATTTATTAAAGCATGAGCCTACCAGATACCGTATTTTTTTATGGAATGCCCTAAAGGAAATTCCGGAGCTACAAAAAGATATTAATTTTCCAGATTTTGGCTTGCGTATCATGAAAGATATACCCATGCTATTTTTTGGCGGACGTGATTCTTATACATTTATGCATTATGATATTGATTTAGCGAATATTTTTCATTTCCATTTTGAAGGCACCAAACAAATTATCCTGTTTGACCAAAACCAGAATGATTATTTGTATAAAGTACCGCACTCTTTAATTACCAGAGAAGATATTGATTTTGCTAATCCTGATTTTGAAAAATGGCCGTTACTGGCCAAAGCAAAAGGTTATAAAACAGAACTTAAACATGGTGAAGTGCTATATATGCCTGAAGGTTACTGGCATTATATGCGATACATTACACCCGGATTCTCGTTGAGCTTACGCAGCATTCCAAGAAATCCAAAAAACCTGTCCAGAGCCATTTATAACCTGTTTATTATGCGCCATTTTGATAACACCATGAGACGCCTAAAAGGGCAAGAATGGATTGATTGGAAAAATGACCAAGCCATTATTAGAACCCATAAAAAAAATGGTGTTTCTATATAAACAACTCTTAATTAATCGTTGATGTGCACGTACAAGATATTTTAAGAAATCTACCCCTTTTAAGCGCTTGTTATATAAAAACTTGTAATATATTTGCCAACTAATTTTAAACTCAAATCGTGTTATGCGCCTGGCTAAAAATGTTGGCAAACTCAACTGTTTTACTATGCACATGGCATTTTATCATTAAAAAACAAAAAGATGAAAAAATTAATTTTTTTAGTTGCTATTCTTAGTGTCTCTGTTAGTCATGCACAAGCTTTTAAAGGCAACGCAGACAATAAGTTTCAGGTAGGTACCAGTTTACAGAACAATGCCACCGGAATCAATGTGAGCTTTGATTATGGTTTAGGTGAAAACATCTCTGTTGGTGTATCAGGTTCTTATGCTTTAGGCGTAAAAAATGATAATGAAATTGACGCTACTTTTGGAGACCGTTTTGATGCCAAGGTCCGTTTTAATGCCAATTTAGGAAATGTGGTTAATATTGATGAAAATTTTGATATTTACCCTGGTTTAGATCTAAGCCTTAAAAACTTTGGCGGTCATTTAGGGATGCGTTATTTCTTCACAGATGGCTTCGGGTTGTATACTGAATTTAATGTCCCTTTTGCAAAATATGATTCGGGTATTTTAACGCCTGGCCAGGAATTATTCAATCAGTTTACTGTAAATATTGGGGCGTCATTCAGCTTGTAAAAGCACGCTATATAAATTTAAAAAAACGGATGCAATAGTATTATGGTATCCGTTTTTTTATAAGATTATTTTATAAGTTCATTGGCTTTATCATACACCAAATGGCTTTCCCAGCCACGGTATAAAAAGTAATCTATAAACTTCTTTTTTTTCTTTAACTTATTGGTTTCCTTGATGCTAGAGGCCCTTTTTTCGGCTAAATCATTGAAAACCCCGATATACTCCTCGTCAGTAATTTCTGCAAGTGCCGTATTTATATTAACTTTACCCACGCCTTTTTGCTTTAATTGAAAAGCGATACGGTTACGGCCCCAAGCCTTTATTTTGAACTTACCACTTACAAATGTTTTGGCAAAACGTTCTTCATTTAGAAAGTTATGCTGCAACAGGTGTACCATAATCACATCTATAGCTTCAGGTATCATATGCATACCGGTAAGTTTCTGCACCACTTCTTGATGGCAACGTTCCTGATATGCACAATAAGACTCCAGTTTGCTGGTGGCTTCTTGTACGGTATATGTTTTTTTGGTTTGCATTAATCAAAAATAACAATTGAAACATGAATACAATAGAGTTAATGCCCCAAAGTTAAAAGCTAACGCATATGAATAAAAAAACTACTTCTATAAAATCTCTTACTTTACTTATTACATTGTTTTTTGCAGTGAGTTTTGGGTATGGGCA
>JAHENA010000152.1 GCA_024643405.1 Flavobacteriales bacterium
GGCACCGCTGGCACAAAATTATTAGGAAAAGGTCCTGTCTATAAAGAAAAGAGAGAGAAACATGATGCTTTATTAGCAGAATTACAACAATTAAAAAAGGATAATAAAGCTAAAATTGTCTTGGCGGAGACACAGATTGCCGCACTTAAAGGCGATTATGAAGTCCAGGTTGTCAACACACAACCCATCATTAATAATTTTGATGGTTTAATGGCGCGCGTTAATGCACTGAATAAACTTCCTTGGTTGCCATCGTTTTTTATTTTCCTCCTCTTTTTAGCTATTGAAACCTCACCTATATTAGCTAAATTATTATCTCCTAAAAGCTCATACGACTTTAAACTAGAAGATCAGGAAACAGCCATAAAAACGAATGTACTTCAAAACAAACACCAACGAGAGGCAATGCTTAAAGCGGACTATGCTATAAACGATCGTATTTATACAGATATTGAAAACGAAGACGAATTATATAATTACAAAAGAAAAAAAGCACGCGAACTTATGCAATTACAAGCTGATGCATTTTATAAACATCAAAAAAGCGCTTTTTAATTAGGCGGTTGTTTGATATTTAAAATGATCATATAAATCTCTGCAACCCATACCTATAATAGACAATTTTTTGTTTTTAGAAATCGCCTCATTATGGAGTTCGGTCATAGCTTTTACGCCGTAACGATCCATCCATTCCACTTCTTCAATACTGAGGGTGAGTGAATTTTCTCTATCAAAAATATCATTGAATTCTTTATAAAATACAGATAAACTTTTTCTGTCAAGAATTCCTTTCAACTTAAAAAAGTTGTTGCAGTGTGTAATTTTGAGATTCATGATAACATAATTAAAATGGTTAAACGATAAACTTGGGCTATTAATCATTTGATAATTAAGTAAATATATAAACTGAAACTGGCTTAACATTATTTATTCGATGAATCGAATTGAACTTTAGTTAAAAAAAAATTAGTTGTCAAAATAATCGACGTTTAACATTTTTAAAATAAGATTTTGCTATTTTTACTCATATTAAAAAACAAAAACAAGCCCATAACAAGTATAAAAATCCATGAAAAAATATATTTTAATTATTTGCACACTCATTTTAAGCCAATCAGGTTTTTCTCAAACCACAGAACAAGAAGATAAAGACGCTATTCTCGCTGTACTGAAAGCACAGCGCTTAGCCTGGTCTGACAATAATATGGAAGAGTTTATGGAAGGATACTGGAAAAGTGATTCTCTTAAATTTTATGGAAAAAACGGCGTTACTTATGGTTGGGACAATACCTTAGAGCGCTACAAACAAGCGTATCCATCACCCGACCATACTGGTATCTTAAGTTTTAAAATAAACGCTATATCAAAAATAACAGATGATGCTTATTACGTTATGGGAGAATTTCATTTAAAACGTAACGTGGGCAACGCTACAGGTATTTTTATGATTATTTTTAAAAGAATTGATGGGGAATGGAAAATAATTGCCGATACCTCTAGTTAATCGCTATGAATTATATCACCCGAAAAGCCTTTTTAAAAGATTTACCAACCTTACTAGATTTTGAACAAGGGGTCATTGAAGCTGAAAGACCTTTTGACCCTACTATTAAAGATGGTCCTATTACTTATTACAATATTTCAGATTTGATAAATAATGATGACTCTGAAGTTTTTGTTGTTGAAAAAGACAACCTTATCGTGGCGTCGGGATATGCAAAAATCAAAGAAGACCGGCATTATTTAAAACATGATAAGATTGGCTATCTGGGATTCATGTTTGTGCATAAAGCCCATCGAGGCCAGGGATTAAACCAGCTGATTATCAATGAGCTATTAGACTGGTGCAAGAAAAGAAAAGTTTTTGAAATAAGATTAGATGTTTATGACGAGAACTTGACAGCTATCAAAGCCTATGAAAAAGCCGGGTTTAAAAAGCACATGATTAATATGAGGTTAAACATTAATAATTCAGAGCACTAAATCTGATATGAACACTAAAACTATAAACTGGGGCATTATCGGCGTTGGCGATGTTTGCGAAAAAAAAAGTGGTCCTGCCTATCAAAAAACGGATGGATTTGTTTTAAAAGCTGTCATGCGACGCGATTTTGATAAAGCGAAAGATTTTGCTAACAGACATGGTGTTGAAAAGTATTTTAGTAACGCAGATGAGTTAATTCATTCTCCAGAAATTGATGCCATATATATTGCCACACCACCAGACACGCATTTAGAATATGCTTTAAAGGTTGCGGAAGCCGGTAAAATTTGCTGTGTAGAAAAACCCATGGCAGTGAGCTATCAAGAATGTCAAACCATGTATACTGCTTTTAAGGAACGAAATCTTCCTCTTTTTGTAGCTTATTACCGCAGAAGCCTTCCCAGGTTTGAACAAATAAAAACTTGGATTGATAATCATAAAATTGGAGATGTCAGACATATTCATTGGACATTAAAAAAACAAGCTAATCACATTGATTTATCGAAAACCTATAACTGGAGAACGGATAAACACATCGCCCTAGGTGGATATTTTGATGATTTAGCCTCTCATGGTTTAGATTTCTTTCATTACATTTTAGGAACTTTTGAATCCGTTTCCGGACAAAGTACCAGCCAGCAAGAGTTGTATTCTGCTAAAGATGCTATCTCAGCGTCTTGGATACATAAAAATGGTGTTACTGGGTCTGCCTTTTGGAATTTTGGGTCCTGGGAAAGAGAAGACAAAGTAGAAATCATTGGAAACAAAGGATCTATTAAATTCTCTGTATTTGATGACAACCCCATTCAACTCATTAACTCTAAGGAAACCATCAGCTTGACTATTGCACATCCAGAAAATATTCAGTTATATCATGTTCAAGCCATGAAAAAACATTTGGATGGTTTAGAAGCGCATCCCTCCAATGGAACAACCGGACTTCATACTGCCTGGGTTATGGATAAAATTCTTAATAGAAATAGTTAAAACCGTCTGTCTGGCTGAAACATATCTAAAGACATTGAAAGTTTTTTATTAGAAATAATTTCAGAAACTAATTTACCTGTCGCAGGTCCCATTGTCCATCCCATCATGGCATGTCCCGTTGCAATCGTCAGGTTTTCACATTTTGAAGATTTTCCAATATATGGTAAACCGTCCGGAGAAACCGGGCGTAATCCACAAGTAGCCTGACTTTTCTCTTCTGAAGTCAGCTTAAGTTCAGGGTAATATCTTGTCGCTGCATTTGAAATAGCCTCCACCCGTTCTTGCCTGATTTCGTGATTAATTCCTGCTATTTCCATAGTACCAGCAAAACGAGTAAATCCATGCATCGGTGTCACAGCTGCTTTTGCCTCAGCTAAAATAGCAGGGATGGTAATCCCTGTATTTTGAGTACAATTAATACGATACCCTTTACCTGCTTGAAGCAGTATTTTTAATCCCAATTTTTTACTCAATAAAGCACTCCAAGAACCGGCCGCCAAGACATACTCATCTGCTTGAAGCCTTTGTTTATTGGTTTTTATAGCTATAATTTTTCCGTTTTTAACCTCTAAATCTTCAACTTTCTCATTGAGGTAAAAAGAAACACCTACCTTTTTTAAATAGGTAATCATGTCTTCCATAAATTCTCCTGGAGTTGAATGAGAATCACATTTAAAATAAGTGGCACCCTTAGCTTCTATTTGAACGTTTGGCTCCAAGACTTTAAGCTCCTCTCTGTTAATTTCAACTACGTCCAGTCCTTCCTGTTTCGCCAAATGAGCTAATTTTACTTCTTCTTCCAACATTTTATCTGTTTGACAAAGCATCAATAAGCCTTTTTTCTCATACTGAGATTTAAATCCTTCTATTTTATGAATATTCTCATATAATTCTTGACTTAATACCGAAATTTGCTTAATCACTGGAATGGCCTTATTTACATGGTTGGCATTACATGACTTATTAAAAGCGTATGTCCATTGTAAAAAATCTAAGTCCAGTCGTGGTTTAATATAAAGCGGACTTGCTGAATTAAACATCCACTTTAAGCCTTTTTTCATTACACCTGGTGCAGAAAGCGGAATGATATGACTGGGTGACAGGTACCCGGCATTTACGTATGAGGCGCCGGCATCCATATTTGACTGATCTACAACCGTTACCTGATGTCCTTCTTTGTGAAGGTAAT
>JAHENA010000153.1:0-2207 GCA_024643405.1 Flavobacteriales bacterium
CCGATGACCACCAACACAATTTCGCCAATGGCATATTTAAGATATTTGGTAGTTTTACTTTTATTAAGAAGCTTAAGGCGGATATTGTTAAAAAATCTCATATTATTAAAATTCCAAAATAGGCCACTACAGCTAACAATAAAAATATGCTAATCGCTAATAAGCGTATAGAACGGTTCACATCCTCAAATTTCATAGTTGCAATTTTTGAATTTATATATATCTGATGCCCTAACTGGGTAAATATGCGATCTTCATCTAGGCTCACTTCAAAAAATGAATTTGAAAACTGGTCTATAGTTCCAAATTTTGAAATGACATCCTTGAAAAAGAAAATATTTTTGTCATACTTCCCTTCAATACGCGGTATGAAACATCTTACACTGAAATAAATAGAACCAACCGTGCAACAAAACCACAAAGCCAATAAAATGTATATTACAATTTTGTTTACTTCAATGGTTTCTAACATTTGAATATTTTGAAATACAAGATTTAGTAAAATACCATAGAACGATAAGATAAGTCCAGCTTTTATTTCAGATGCCCTAATAAGGTTAGAAACGTAGTTTATGGTTCCCCAATAGTGATCAATTAAATCATCGGTATGCTTATTTTTGATATGAGGCACTGTTGGCCTGTGTTCTTGTTCCATAATTCTACTTTTATAAATTTATTCTAAAACTTCATATATCACTACAGGCTTAGACTTGTTTTTCATAGAGATTTCACCTAATTTATTGCAAGAAAAAGATTCTTTTACTTGCTCATAACAATGTTCAGTAATGATGATTTGATTTTCTTTTGCTGCAGCTTGAAGTCGGGCTGCAGTATTTACAGTATCACCTATGACTGTATAATCCAATCTTTTCAAACTTGCGGAACCAATATTTCCTGAAATCATTTCGCCACTTTTTATACCAATTGAAACTTTTGGTTTAAACTCATTGTTCAATCCAGATAAGGGCAATTTATTTATTTGATTACGAACAGCCAAAGCGGCATCAATGGCACGATCTAAATGATATTCTCCCTTAAAAACTGCCATAACTGCATCGCCAATAAATTTATCAATTAAACCATTTTGTACAGTAATTTCTTTTACCATGACATCAAAATAGGAGTTGATCATTTTAACTACGGTATCTGGAGGAGTCGTCTCACTTATTGCTGTAAAACCACATAAATCGATAAATACAACAGTAGCTTCTATAGTTTCGTTTTTAATTATTGACGATTCATATTCCTGCCCGTTCATGAACTTTAGAACGTTTTCGTCAACATACATTTTAAGAATATTGTTTTCCTTTATGGCTTGTAAAGTATCTTTTATTTGAATACAATGTTTAAGGGTTTTTTCAACGGTAATGGTTAAGTCGTCAAAATTTATGGGTTTGGTAATAAAGTCGAAAGCACCACGGTTCATGGCGGTCCTAATATTTTCCATATCGCCATAAGCCGACACAATCACCGATTTTAGCAAAGGTTTTTTATTGCTGAGTTCAGACAATAAAGTCAATCCATCCATTTCGGGCATATTAATATCGCTTAGCACGATGTCCAAATCAGGATTTTCAGAGACTTTTAATAAGGCATCTTTTCCATTAATAGCGAATAGAAATTCATATTCCTGTTCTCTAATTTTTTTTCGAAACTTTTGTTTTATTAAAACTTCCAAATCAGTTTCATCATCTACTACAAGTATTTTTGCCATTATGTTAGTTTTTTTAATTTGGTTTTTAAAACTTTAAAATCTAAAGGCTTTGTCAGAAAATCATCTGCGCCTAAACGTTTTGCTGTATTAAAATTTTCTTCATCACCATAGGCCGTAATCATCATGACTAAAGGGGGTGGTTTTATAGAGCCTGTTTTAATATGCTCAAGCAATTCCAATCCACTCATTCCAGGCATGTTGATGTCTGAGAGAATTAGTACAGCTTCTTGATGCATGGTGTTTAAGGTTGTTAAGGCTTCCTCACCAGAAAAGGCAAAAACAAAATCTAATTCTTCTGTTTTAATTTCTTTTCTAAAGCGTTGTTGAAATAATGTTTTTACATCGTGTTCGTCGTCTACTACTAGTATTTTCATATTTTTTATGTTGGTAATGTTATTATAAATGTTGTTCCTAATCCTTGTTTTGTGTCAACTTTAAGGTTGCCGCCATGGCTTTTTGTTACAATCTCGTAACTCATACTTAAACCCAGACC
>JAHENA010000153.1:2307-4148 GCA_024643405.1 Flavobacteriales bacterium
GCTTTTAATTCGGTATAAGCTTTTTCAATTTCTTTTGCTTGAGCCAATTCTTTTTCACGAGATTTTTCACGTTCAATGCGAACTGTTCTGGCTTTTTGGAAATTATGAATTTGTTTTACTAATAAACCGAACACAAATAAATAGCCCAAATACGCCCACCATGTTTGCCACCAAGGGGGTGTTATGGTAAATGAAAATTCTGCTGGCTCACTCCAAACGCCATTGTAACCTTTGGAAGCTACCTTAAAAGTGTATTCCCCAGATGGGAGGTCACGGTAATTCTCGCTAGTTGTTTTATTGCTGATGGCACTCCAGTTTTTGTCTATTCCTTCCAGAATATATCTGTAAACGACATTATTAGGATTGTCAAATTGACCACTGTTATAATTAAAACTTAAAAAGTTTTGATTGGAAGGCAGTGTAAGGCCAACAGGTAAATTATATGGGCCGTCAACTTTTTCCCAGGTAATGTTATGCAACGTTTGATAGCTGGAATCAATTTTTGATTGATTTTGGATAAGTTCACCTAGGCTATCCATTGCAACATTATTTTCTTGTAGCAGTTCCTTATTTTTGAAGGCTAATGGTTTATCGAAAACACTAATAGAAGTAATTCTTGCAGGAATGGAAGTGGTGTCTTCAACTTTAATATCCATAACCGTTAGCATCTGGCCTTCTACACCTGCCCATAAAAGACCATTTTTATCGAAAGAGATACTATTTTGTGAAAAATCGATATAATCTAGACCTTGATACTTTCCTATGGTTTTGGCCTTCCAAAATGGCTTGTTACTAACGTTTTCAGGCTGTAAAATGGTTAAGCCTTTGGAAGTTCCTAAATAGATTTTGCCGTCTTTTTCAATAACATCATAAACATCGTTGGCTGCTAATCCTTCAGCGACAGTGAATGTAGTAATTTTTTGATTTATGTCGTCTATCATTTGTACACCTCGATCCGTTGTAATCCAAATATTATTCTTGTCATCTTTATTCATAGAAAACAGATTGTTGGATATAAGTCCATTATCAGTGGTGAATTGCCATCTCAAATTAGTGGAAAGATCCATTTTTAGTAAACCAAATTCTTGATCGGCTACCCAAATGGTGTTTTTATCGGTTTGAATTATACGATCTTTTCTGGAATTCCCTACCAACGAATCTTTATCATTAAATCTTTTTACTATTGCATTTTCAAGATTTATATTCTGTATTTCCCCGGTAGAACTTGAGGTCCAAATGGTGCCATCTAGTGCTAATTCAATAGACATATATTGTTCTGGTTTTAAATCATTACGCAAGCTTAGTTGTTTTATGGTTTGATTTATAGGATCAATAATACTCATCCCCAAAGCACTTCCACTAGCCCAAATTCTACCTTGAGAATCTTCCATTAAAGTGCTGTTTCTGATATGTACTAAACCTTGTTCTGTTCCTAAATGTTTGATTGTTTTTTCAACAGGATCAATAACATCAATGCCTCCATAGGTGCCAATCCAAATTTTTCCATCTTTAGCTTCACGTGTAGCCCAAACATTATTATCGCCTAAACCACTTTCTGTTCGGTAGTTTCCTGGTCTGGCACCATTGACATTTATTTTAAAAACACCAGCTTGATTCGATACCGCCCAAATATCACCGTGGCTATTTTCCAAAATATTATAGATCCATTGATTGTTTACTGAGGTAGCTCGTAAAATAAACTTTGTAAATACACCGGTTTCTTCAGTATATCTAAATAGTAATCCATTATTAGTAGCAATCCAAAAATTACCTAAATGATCTTGCAAAATATCAGAAATAATAATTCCCTCACTCTCAAAACTTTCTGTTAGTAAAAAAGA
>JAHENA010000069.1 GCA_024643405.1 Flavobacteriales bacterium
TTTTCATCTCAGTTTTCCTCTCTTTTTGATACTCATTATAATTATTAATCTGCAAGGCAATTAAAATACCGATCACCACTAAAACAATTTCACCGATAGCATATTTAAAGTACCTTCCTACGTTCACTGAAGCTTGTGCCTCCGCTAAAGCTTCATGCGACACGCGGTCGGCAGACGAGCCAGTTTTACTTTCACTCATAAGGTTATATCTAATTCGTCTAAAAAACTTAATCATGTTACCAAATATTTATAGGCAATAGCTTTCTAATATAGCGACTTTGTTCCATCAATATAAAGTAACTATTGTTTTAATTTTGAAATTTTTCATAAAAATTGCCACTTATCCGTGCCGGTTCGCCCTCTTGAAGGTCTCCGTCCGTCGCCAAAGGCTCTATCCAGCGGTGACCAGACCTTCATTTTGTTTTGAAATCAAGAATTCTGCCGCCCTTCCGTGCCGGTTCGCTCTCTTGAAGGTCTCCCAGACCTTCACCCTTCGGGATCGTTCGCTCATTTAAAGAATTTAATCATTTTAATTGAGTAATTGTGAAATTAACGAAACAGAGAAAATAGTTAACATAAACCATCCAATAAAGCCTTGAATAATGGCTAAATAACGTGGCAACCCTTTGATTGGGATTTCTCCAAAACCCAAGGTGGTAAAAGTGTTGATAGACAACATTAATGCATTTAGCATTTTTATGAAAATATCGTACACAATAGCTATGGTAAAAGCACCAACTAACAATATAGATTTCCAAAACCGTTTCTTTTGCGGTAGTTCACTCCAAGTGCCTTTCATAATATCTATTCGCTTTAAAATTGAAGCGGATAATTTAGTTCCAGAAATGGCCCATTTATAAATGGGTAATGCTGTAACAGAAAAGAATTTTGGAACGGTTTCTTTAGAATTTGTGATTAGATTCTTAAATGCATCATAACTCATCAATTCTTCTTTTTGTTCTTCTAAATACACTTCATGAATTCCAGCATTTTTGTTCATGTATTTAAAAAAGAAGCTATACCGATCTATAATTCTATTTTTACCATGTTTGTCCCAAGAATTTGGAAAGAAAAGGTAGATAAGAGCAAATAAAAGAATCACGTATAGCGAAAAAATGATAGATCTTGCAGGCTCTGTTCCATAGGCTGAAAAGACTTTTAAAAATTGGTTAATCTTCCAAGTAAAGAAACTTTTAAATGTTGGTGTTTTTGTATGCAAATATTCTAGACGTCTGGTCTCGATATTTTTCATTTCTACATAACAATTGTTATAACTGTCTTGATCACCTCTTTTTTGGTAACTACCAAGAAGGATCTTGTAGGAAGATATGAGCAGGTCATAGTCTTCCTTAAGTCCAAAATCCATAGAATCAGAAACTACATATGCACTAGGCTGTTGTCTACTGAAATTAATGGGTTGCACAAATAGATTGCCACTTACTTGATCAAAAGGGATATATGTGTTGCTCTCTGGAAGTTGAGCTCCTGCAAATTCAATGAGTTGAATATCACTATCTATAATATGAAGTTTACTCACTATTATAGCATCACTTACAGACATTTTACTAATCTGAGAATTTCTGATTTCAATTTTTGAAAAGATCTCATTCCAAAAGTTAGCCTCATTAAAACTACTATTGTTAATAGTTACAAATGGCTTTCCTGGACATCTGGTAAATTGTATACGCTCATCAACCTTTACATCTCTAAATGTGAAAGAAGCACCTTCGTTAAAATCAAAAAAGCCTAGCCATGTTTTAAACTTACATCCGATAAAGTTGAAATAAGCAAATTTATCAGGACCTACTATGCTAAACCGCTTTTCAAAAATCATATTTTTAAAGAAAAAACCAGTGATGGGTTTGGTGTTGTAATCATTTATTCTTACCCAACCTTTAAAATGTATATTTTTAAGGATTTTTGATTTACCAGCCATTCCAAAATAATTTTCAAATTCAAGCCCATCTATGGTTACACTTTTATTAACAATAGCAGCAATATTTTCACTAATCGTATCAATAGGGAAAGTCTGATTCTCAAACAATAAAACATCTTTTTCAATGTCTAATAAAATCTTTATATTTTTTACTTCATAAATAGAATCTGGCCAGGTATTGACTTCTTCTATCCAATCTGTTAGTGAAGGGATTGTGCGCCAGGTTGTATTTTCTTCTTGTGAGAAACCGCAAACAGAGAACAGAAGGGCAAAAAGAAATATTAGGTTTTTCATACTAATTCAATAATTGTGATATGAGTGAAACAGAAAAAATTGTAAGCATAAACCACCCGATAAACCCTTCAACAATGGCGAGGTAACGAGGAAGCCCTTTAATGGGGATTTCCCCAAAACCTAAAGTTGTAAAGGTGTTGATGGAAAGCATTAGTGCGTTGAGCATTTTTATGAAAATATCGTACACAATGGCAATGGTAAAAGCACCAACTAACAATATAGATTTCCAAATACGTTTTTTTTGTGGTAGTTCACTCCAAATGCCTTTCATAATATCTATTCGCTTTAAAATTGAGGCGGATAATTTGGTTCCAGAAATGGCCCATTTGTAAAGCGGTAATGCGGTTGCGGTAAAAATTTTGGGCACTCTTTTTTCTTTAGAATTTACAAAGTTTTTAAACTCTTCAAACTCTAATAAGTCCTCTTTTTGTTCATCCATATATACCTCATGGATGCCTGCATCTTTATCCATATACTTTAGGAAGAAAGTGTAACGATCTACTATTCGTTTTCTGCCATGTTTGTCCCAGGAGTTTGGAAAGAAAAGGTAGATTAATGCAAATAGCAGAATGACATACATGGAAAAAACAATTGCTCTTGCAGGCTCTGTACCATAAGCAGAAAATATTTTTAAAAATTGATTGATTTTCCAAGTAAAGTAGCCCTTAAAAGTAGGGTTTTTGTGGTATAAAAATTCTAGACGTGAGGTTTCTAAATTCTTTAATGCTATGTAACTTCCATTGGCAGATTCTATATCGTGCTGACGCTTATAGATCGAATTAAGGGTGCCTAAAAGGGCAATTTCTGACTTATAACTTTTACTATCACTAATTCTTACACTGTCTACATAAGAATTCATATTTTCTTCACTATTGAATAATGCATTGAAGTCTTGTAAGTTTTTTGAATTATTATTTTCTAAACAGAATTGACTATAACTATTGCCATTAATAATCCCTGATGTTAATTGATTCCAATCTATTTTAATGTTTTGGACGGATTCAGGGAGTTTAACAAGTACCTTTTTAGCTAGTTTATTGTCAGAAATTTCGAGACTAGTGACTCCTTCATCAGCAATAAAAAAGAATATGAGACGATCACCAAAATTATTATTGAGTATTCGCCCTCTTAAATTTCCATACATGGACACAAAAGTGGTGCCTACATTGAGAAATGTATTGTCTAATATCGAACAACCATCAAAACCACCTATAAACCAACGGATATCTGAAGTTTCGTTTGTGCCTTTAAATGTGCAGGATTCCATCCATAAAGTTAAATTTACACGGATAGATTCCATATTAGCATAGATATCTGGATCTAGTTCAAAAACAGAATTTTCAAATTGAAGTATTCCAGATCTATTTTTTTTGTCAAAATTCAGTTCTGAGTTCTTATTATAATCACTATCAGATCTCAGTGTTACCGAACTTAAAAAGTGGGTATTCCTAAATATTAATGAAGAGTTAACAATACTCACAGGATTATGAAATACTACCATGTTTAATGCTGCTATATATTTATCATCAGCTTTAGCACGCTGAATAAACACATTTTCAATAAGTATCGTTTTTTTTATGTGTATGCTATCTTTTCTAAGCGATTTATAATTTATGAGGTCATTTTTCACCATCATATAATCCCTATCTGCTATAGTGTCTAAAACAATGTTTGCATTTTCTAGCTTAAAACTATCGGTGGGTTCATCCTCTATCAATTGAAGAAATTCAGATAGGCTATAGCTTTTAAAATTTAATTTTTCTTGCCTTTGACCAAAAGAAAAATAGGATGCTATTAGAAATAAAAGGGTGAATCTTGTTTTCATACTAATTCAATAATTGTGATATGAGTGAAACAGAAAAAATTGTAAGCATAAACCACCCGATAAACCCTTCAACAATGGCGAGGTAACGAGGAAGCCCTTTTATGGGGATTTCCCCAAAACCTAATGTCGTAAAGGTGTTGATGGAAAGCATTAGTGCGTTGAGCATTTTTATGAAAATATCAAACAAAATAGCAATGGTAAATGCACCAGTTAACAATATAGATTTCCAAAACCGTTTTTTTTGCGGTAGTTCACTCCAAGTGCCTTTCATGATATCCATTCGCTTTAAAATAGCGGCAGATAATTTAGTCCCAGAAATAGCCCATTTATACATGGGTAATGCTGTAAAAGAAAAGAATTTTGGAACGGTTTCTTTAGAGTTTGTAATTAGATTTTTAAATGTATCATAGCTCATTAATTCTTCTTTTTGTTCTTCTAAATACACTTCATGAATTCCAGCATTTTTGTTCATGTATTTAAAGAAAAAACTAAATCTGTCTATAATTCTATTTTTACCATGTTTGTCCCAAGAATTTGGAAAGAAAAGGTAGATTAATGCAAATAAAAGAATTACCCACATAGAAAACACTACAGCTTTAGCGGGTTTGGTACCATAAGCAGAAAAGACTTTTAAAAATTGATTGATTTTCCAAGTAAAAAAACCTTCAAAACTTTTATTTTCTTTATATAAAATGGCCAAACGTTGAGTTTCAAAATCTTTTAAATCAATATATACTTTATTGGCAATACTCGTATTATAACGGCTTCTAAAGTAACTGTAAAAATGACTTTTTATCGAGATTTCATCAGTAAAAGCCCCTTCATCGTAAATTCTAACTGAATCCAAATATTGTTTTACCAAATTATTTCGCTCTTCTTCCGAAATTTGAACGGGATATCTGTTTATGGTTTTAAGTAAATAGTTCACTAATGGGTTGTAGGCTGCGAATCCTTTTTCAAATTGATTCCAATCTACCTCATCTCCAGCAGAAAATGGATCTAATTCTAAAAATACTGGGGAGGTATAACGGTTTTTTATCCATTTAAAATTACCTGCTTGATTGGTTTTTGAAATATGAATAAAATCACTGTCAAATAGGTTGTCATCTATTCGAGTTCTCCCACTGTTATTGGAAACGCTATAAA
Source organism: Flavobacteriales bacterium (assembly GCA_024643405.1). GTDB lineage: Bacteria > Bacteroidota > Bacteroidia > Flavobacteriales > Flavobacteriaceae > Yeosuana. Next base: position 5,202 of record JAHENA010000069.1, read on the forward strand.
AAATGAAGCCATAGTTAGCAATGGTATTTCCTTGAAAAAGAAAAAAACGACTACCCATCACGTTAAATAAGAAACCGCTCTCCTTTTTAGCAGGTTTAAATGAATTTTCTAAAAAATATTGACTATTCTGAAGGGAACTGTTGCTACAATTATTGTAAAAACTAAAGCTGGAGCTAAAGTCTGTATACTCAAAATTTGCCAAATCATCATATCCAGCTTTGTTTGAAAATTTCTGATCACAATTTGACAAGGTATACCTAAATGCTTCTTCGAATCGACAGTATTGAAGATATAGTGATTTTACATCTTCAAGTAGAATACTTTTTTTAAAATGAATATCCAATAAAACCCCCTCAAAATAACGCGAGTAACTGTTAACATTATACACAAATTGAACATTGGATAGCTCAAGGTGTTTGTTCACAACAATGTCATTTCTATAAACGTAAGAAGAGTCTCTTTTTTGATTGGGATCTGCTTCAACCCGAAAGCGTAAATCCGTTTTCGAGTTGTATTTGATCAATGCATCCTTTAGAACAAAAACAGAATCTTGTTCATTCTCAATCATTTTGAAGAATTCGGAATAGGAATATTCTTTGTATTGAGATTCTTGGGAATACCCATTAATATAAAATAATAAAAATAGAAGGATGGTTAGTTGGTTTTTCATTTGTCTAGGGTCAGGTTATAATTCTAACTAATGTTCGCTAAGTCGTTGATTATCAAAAACGCATTATTTAGTTATATTGCTAAGATAATTATCCTGTTACAAAAGCCAAGGTTGAAAAGGGAAATTAATTTGCCTTGGAAAAATTGATATTTTTTTTAAATCAATTTTGATTGGCCAAATCTGAGGAATGAAATACAACAGGAGTCTGCTTACAAACCAGAATTATTTCTTTCATTCTTTACCTCTATACAACTCAAATCTGTTATTGTGGTATTTTTACTTGTTCTTTATACGGAACAAACATTTGTAAAATGACTAAAAACAGCGAAATGAAATGAAGCAAGAACCCGACAAATAAATTAGCGCCTTTGGCGCACTATTTATGAAGTGGAGGATGGAGTATGGGGTAATTTCGGTCAGAGACAGATCTAATATGGCATCTTAGCCTGGAGACTAAGACGATCTGAAGCAGAGCATAAAAGTATGGGTAAAGGAGGAATGAAATGGAACGAATTGTGTGGATGGAATAAAGCAGTAGCAATCAAGATTTTAAAATACATCAATATTTTAAACTACTTATGCCTTTTTCTTGCAAATTGAATTTGCAAGGCCAGTAAAAAATCATGCCTGCCAGTGAAATGGAATATTGTAGAGCCTGAGTGAAGTGTAATGACGGAGATACTTATGCTGCGGGAATCCTAAGGATTCTCAGCCAACATAGTGTCATTTATGATTTGGTGTTATTTTTAAGTATCTCTGCGTTAAAAAGCCTCGACGAACCGAATGGTTCATCTGTGTTTTTTGCTTTGACCTATATAAAAATAATTTACAAATCATAGAACTCCCTACATTGACTGTGCACCCAGCTATCCTGAAAAACAAACGACTATAAGGAACGATAATGCAATGAAGCGGACGGAGGTAGAGTAGTGAAATGGTAGTGACTGAATGAGTTGAGAATGTGTACTGTAAGATTGAATAATATTTATATTATAAGCCCTCGTTTTAGAATTCTTAGATTCAAGTCACAAATTAAAAATGAATTGCTCTAATGTCTCATCTATATTTAAAGCAGCTTTTTTTTTGAGTCTAAACTTATAAGTTCTAATAGTACCTGAAGCCTTATTAAGATTAACTGCTATTTGATGGTTATCCATTCCCAATTTGATCAAATTGCACACTTTAATTTCTTGAAGTGTGATTTTAGGTATTTTACTTCTTAAGGATTCTTCGAATGTAGCGTTTATTTTGTCTATGTTATCTTGGAGTAAAGACAGTTGGTCTTGAAAACCTATGGCTTGATCCAACTCCAAGGATAACATATTTAAATCTTTGATTTTCTGGTTTGTTGGATGGCTTTGAATTTTTTTTAACCGTTTGGAAATTTCCTTTTTAAATGCAGTTCTAACTCTGTTGTCCGATACTACCAATTGAATATCCTTTTCTCTTAGATCCAATTTGTATTTCAACTTTTCATTCTCAAGAGCTATAATTTTTGAGGATTGTTTTTGTTTTTCTATATTAGCCTGCAAAAGTTTGCGACGTATTATCATGAAATAAAATACTAATCCAACTCCAATAATGCTAGCCAGTAAAATAATGATGATCAAATAATTTCGATTTCGCAATTTATTTGAAAGGAAATCATTGATTGCTTGTTGTTGCTTATTGCTATATTCATAATTGGATATCATTTTGCTAACATATTTATCCAATTGGTATCTATTCCTCATTCTTTTTTCGAATAGATCATTTTGCTTTTTTAAATATTCATTATATTGGACACTCAACTTGCCTGCAATACCTTGATGACCTGAGAAGCTAAGAACTCTAATCATATTCTCATAAGCTAGATAAATGTCATCTCCTTGTAAAGGATTCTTTCCAAAAAAACTCATTCCATCTAAATAAATATTATAAGCATCCTTATAGTTCTCCATTTCGAGTTGGTATTTTAGTAGATAATTCCATGCTCTGAGAACTTGCTTATTTCTCTTGGCTTTTTTATTGACGGTGTAAGCCTCGTTTATAAAAGCTATGGCTTGTTCCTTATGTCCAAGTTTAAACAGAGTGTGCGCATAACTTTCTCTAATGTTGTGAGTAAAAATCAATTTTGCATCTGGATCAAAACCTCTGCAAAGCTCTAAAGCATAAACAAACAAACTATCCGCAAGTAAATAATTGTGCCATTTATGAGCAAACAAACCACAGCTATTGAATGCCATGGCCTGTTGCTTAATGGTGCCATACCTTGAAACATCTGTAAGTAATTTACCCTGCATAATTAATATGTTCCTTTCATCATTGAGTGCATAGTACGATTGTAGTATTATTCCATCAATTCTACCTTGGAAATAAGCCTCAGTATCCACTCTGTAATTTTTCATATAACTCCTTGCTTGAGTGAGATATTTGATAGCTTCCGAATAGGACTGGTAATGGTAAAGATATTGACCAAATGCTTCAAATGCTATAAATTTGATTGAGTCATGAAATGTAGGATCTTCCGCAATTTTAATGGCAGCAAGTAAATAATCTAATGCCTGGTCCGATAGATTGTCATCATAAAGCCTCTTGCCTTTAATGGTATTAGAAACAAGAAGATTGGCTTTGTCAGTTTCATGTGTTATAAAAGAATCTATCAAAGAATGAACTATCATAGAGTCCCCATTAATAAAAAACAAATCCTTAATCAAAGCGGATCTTAATGGCTCCTTGACCGATGTACTTGATGGAGATAAAGAAAGTTTTATTGCATTTTCTTGAGCTTTTGTGCTAAAGTTGAGAAACACAAATACAATGAAAAAAAATAACTTTAATATAATTTTCAAAATATACTATAATTGTTTTTTATTAGAAAACAGATAATTGATCCACCAGGTATACCCGTTACGGCTAGAAACAGGGACTTTTGTTTCTGTCGTCATCACAAGGCTTGACGTTTTTTTATCAAAAAATTTGATATGGTTTGAGTTGACCAAATAAGACCTATGCACTCGGATAAACTCCTCTCCCAATTTATTCTCAAAGAAACCTAAAGTTTTAGAAAATAAATCTTTCTCACCATCTTTATAATTTACAAAGCTATAATTACTTTCCGCCTTTATAAACATTATTGTTTTATTTTTCATTGTAATGAGTCATTATTTGCATTTTAAAATAGATTGACATCTTTAAATTTCATCATTGTATCACCGTTATGTAAAAATCCATGGCAGGCATATCTTGTGCATTTCCACCTTCATTTAAAACTGTAATCTCCACAGTATTAAGAGCAGAAACCCGACAATAACCAATAAAACAAGAACCCTCCAGTTGGTTTTGAGGAGAAACGAAAACAGTTGCCCCTACCTGAGCTCCAGTTACAGTGACTGTTTTAGAAAAGAGATCATTGCTAGGAATATTGGGTAAATCAATGTTTTTTGTTACTTTGATGATATTAGAAATTACTGTCGAATTGCCATCACCTACTCTGATCGATGCAGATCTTATTGTACTAGCCTCTATTGACCCCGAAATGTCGATACCTGCATTTTGACCAGTAACGACATTATTATTTGGAATACGATTTTCGATTAATGATGTCGCTAAATTAATGGAATTACCCTCGCTGATTGAAAGGTTTGTTCCTGAAAATGCTAGGGTTTGATCGTCGGTAAGTTCCCAGCTAGCGATTCCAGAATCATCACTTGTAAGTACTTTGCCAGCAGCTTGAGTGCCATCATTCACTTGAAGGGTGCCATTGATTTTTACGAGTCTGTTATCAAACTCGCCGTAAATCATTGGTAGGTTTGAGAATGAGTTTGCAATATATAGTTTGTTAGACCCTACTTCGCCATAACCAGCATTATTGCCAATAAATATATTACCACTACCTAAATTATTATATCCTGCACTTTTTCCAAGAAAAACATTGTTCTCTCCATTCACATTATAAAAACCAGCAATACTTCCAACGAATGTGTTGTTACCACCTGATTTATGTTCTCTACCAGCATCACTACCTATGAAAGTATTCCTAATGCCCGATGTATCCTCATAGCCTGCATATTGACCAATGAAAGTATTATGAATCCCTGTATTGACTGTCCCTGCATTGGTACCCATAAATAAATTACCACCAACTGAATTTACATATAATAATGGAATACCAGCAGAATTGGAACTTAATCTCATTTGTTCAACCCCAGCAAGGTCAAATCTTATTTTATCTTCGTTGGGGCTTTGCTCTACTTCTATTTTTGTATCTCCATCAGCATCAGATAACATGTTTACATTACCAGCTAACATCTCTAACCAACCAATACCATTGAAGTAATAAAAAGCATTGGTTGTATTATCAAAAACCATCAAACCTACTCCGGGTGAACTAATGGATTGTCTTTCGGCAGATGACATTCTTGGTATCAATAGCCCTTTATCACTACTCACCACATCCAATGCTGCTGATGGGTCAGGGGTAGTGGTGTTGATACCAACATTTTGGGCATGCATTGTTATGGATGTAAACGTTAGTAGAGTTGCGAGTAATAATTTGTAAGCGTTCATTTATTATTTATTGAAAAGTGATGTTTGATTTAAAAATATTCATTTGATTTTAAAATGAAAAGTATAATTAAAGGAATAGTATATCTAATATGCATCGTTTCAATACGTTTCAACATTCATGTTTTTTTCGACAATTATATAAATACCAATCAGATACAACATCAAAGTTAGATAGATGTAAAATCTACAAATTAAAATTGAAATCATCCATTAGCAATAAAATACCATCTTGAAACCACGATGTATGAAGCCATGCAAAGAGTATGTGGTAACTTCGGTCATTGACCAATTAATATGATATCTTAGTCCGAAGACTAGGATAATCTTGAGTAGAGCCTAAAAGCATGGTTATCGAAGGAATGAAACGAATTAGGAGCAACCATGAAACATAGGTGGCATTGATAGAAGTAGAGTCTTTGCGCTGATGTCAATGCTGCCTGTCTCAATGTGTGACTATATCCCTATTGGCATATTTTATAAAAATAATAATCAATTATTTTATAAAATGATTAAGTTGAAATCAGGCAAAAACCAATTAGAATGTACAACAAAAGTAAAACCTTCATATGTAGACTTACTTTCTTTAATACAGTTTATAAGTTAAATAGTTACAGATATTGACAATCCTATCTTCAATAATAAATTAAAATGAAAATATCACTAATTATAATATTAATATCATTATTAAGTATCAGCCTTTACTCTCAAGTCAAAATAAACGGAAAAATGATTGAACTTATAGGCAAGCTACAAATAGCCTATGTTAATGTAGGAATTAAGGGCACAAACATTGGAACTGCATCATACAAAAATGGAACTTTTGAAATTACTGTTCCTGTAACTTATAAAAATCAAGCACTCACGTTTTCAGCCATAGGTTATGAAACAATAAAAAAAACCTATTATTAAGCTGATTACAAACAAAGCTGTTCTCATTGAATTGGAAATAAAACCAATTGAGCTCTCAGAATAAACTATTAAATCAAAAATAGCCAGAAAACCATTCGAACTAGGCTTAAAGGGTTTTGGCAATAACGCAATACAATTTAGTAGCCCCGTTGGTGGATCAGCTATAGCTTTATTATTAAATGTGGAAAGTAAAACTCTAGAATTGTTTTCTACAGCCATAAGCTTAAGTTTGAATGAATTGCTTGAATTTAAGTTGAGATCTAGGATTCTTGGAGTTAAAGATGAATTTTCTAAAAAATATTGACTATTCTGAAGGGAACTGTTGCTACAATTATTGTAAAAACTAAAGCTGGAGCTAAAGTCTGTATACTCAAAATTTGCCAAATCATCATATCCAGCTTTGTTTGAAAATTTCTGATCACAATTTGACAAGGTATACCTAAATGCTTCTTCGAATCGACAGTATTGAAGATATAGTGATTTTACATCTTCAAGTAGAATACTTTTTTTAAAATGAATATCCAATAAAACCCCCTCAAAATAACGCGAGTAACTGTTAACATTATACACAAATTGAACATTGGATAGCTCAAGGTGTTTGTTCACAACAATGTCATTTCTATAAACGTAAGAAGAGTCTCTTTTTTGATTGGGATCTGCTTCAACCCGAAAGCGTAAATCCGTTTTCGAGTTGTATTTGATCAATGCATCCTTTAGAACAAAAACAGAATCTTGTTCATTCTCAATCATTTTGAAGAATTCGGAATAGGAATATTCTTTGTATTGAGATTCTTGGGAATACCCATTAATATAAAATAATAAAAATAGAAGGATGGTTAGTTGGTTTTTCATTTGTCTAGGGTCAGGTTATAATTCTAACTAATGTTCGCTAAGTCGTTGATTATCAAAAACGCATTATTTAGTTATATTGCTAAGATAATTATCCTGTTACAAAAGCCAAGGTTGAAAAGGGAAATTAATTTGCCTTGGAAAAATTGATATTTTTTTTATATCAATTTTGATTGGCCAAATCTGAGGAATGAAATACAACAGGAGTCTGCTTACAAACCAGAATTATTTCTTTCATTCTTTACCTCTATACAACTCAAATCTGTTAGTGCGGTATTTTTATTTGTTCTTTATGCGGAACAAAAATTTGTAAAATGGCTAAAAACCAAACTTTATTAGACCAAATATTCGAAAAATCATTTTCAACTTGTTAATTAGGCCATTCATAGAAAAAATGACTTTATTAAAAGCTCGTTGACCGAATATTTCATGCTGGTTTTTTTGAAGTCTGACGTTTTGAAAAAACGCACGCTTTAATGGTGTTTATTTTATGCTAGCTTGCGTAATAATCATTTCCAAGATATTTACAGGTCCCAACAATCCTGAAGAAAGTGGTTCTGCAAACCCAAATGAGCGCATAGCCGATTTTGTAGTGAAGGTATATCTACCTGTTTTATATTCTTCTCCTCCCATTAACCCATTCTCAAACTTTACTGTTCTCGTAAATTCGTCAGGTTCCGATTCGTCGCCAAGCAAACGATTTATCCAGCGGTTGGCAACTTCAATTTCAAGTTTATTTTCGCCTTCTTTTAATGCACTCGAAATATCAATTCGCCACGGCGCACACCAAATTACACCAATGTCTTTTCCATTCAGTTTTACTCTTGCAATATCGTTTACCACACCGAGGTCGATGTAATATTTATTGTCTTCCAAGTTTTCAATATTAAATGTCTTTGTGTAGGTGCCAATTCCCGAATAATATTTTATCCCGCGCATTTCATGCTTTGTCCAATCTTGTAGTTTGTCGAATTCTATATTTTCAGGTCCGCCAAACTTTGAATCGAATGAAACATTCCACGAACCTTCAATTGTTTTAATTTTATTGAAAGCAGGGAAGTTTCCTTTTCCTGTTTTTGCTATTGTTCCTTGGTTCTTATCTCCAGAGAAAACAATAAAAAAACTCTCAAAGGGAAAGAATTCCATGGAAATAGTTGTTAAGCCATTTTCTACTGAATAATCTGTGATTTTTCTTGACTTTCCTGTTATACTGTTCCAAAGTTCTGGTTCTCCTGCAGCACGAAAAATACATTCTGTTGTTTGAAAACTGTCTGTTCTATTGGCTATAAAGTAGATATCATTATCTGCAGTTTTTCGATGACCAAAGCGAATGGTGTTATTATCTGACGAAAAATCTTCGTGGATATTTAATTGCGACAAAAGTTCAACCGCACTTTTATAAGTAGGATAAAGTTCAGTAGATAAAAGATTGTCTCCCCAATAAATTGTTCCCTCTCCGAATTTTCTTTCACTTACATTTTTTGGTGTTTGTAGGGAGCCCCAAAGTTTTTCAGCCATTGCTTTTACTTTATCATCACAATTAGGGTAATCGACTAAACTTGGAGATTTAGCTGGAGGGTTGCCAATTATTTTTGCCCCTTTTTCCACCAATGAAGTAATTTTTTGAAGCAGCTCAGGTGTCATTGTTTCAAAATTTGGCAAGACCATTATTTCGTAGGATGAAGCTCCGGGAAAGACAATTTTTCCATTTTCCACAGTTGCTCTTTCTATGAGCATTTTTGGAGAACAGCCATCGAAACCATATCCTCTTTTATCTGGGATGGCACCATTTTCTTTTAACGCATCGCTAGGTGGTTCAAATACCATTGGAGAACCTTCGGGTGTTAGATATAAAATATCGGAAACCGCCTGACCTTGCTGCATCATGTGTGAACTTCGGCTAATGTATTTATGATAGGCTTCTACCATGGGCCACCAAGTTTGCCCCCGGTCCCAATGCACACCGTATTGTCCCATTGTCATTCCTGGGCGGTATTCGTCGCCCAAAGGTTTATGCGCAAAAGTGTGGAAAACAAAATGATTCACACCTAAGGATAATGCCCAGTCGCTTTGGTCTTTCATGGACCAGGGATATTCCTGCCAAGCCTCCTTATTGTTGGAAGTAAAAACCTCGGCACCCACCACTGGTTGCCCAGTAATATGAGAAATTGACGTAGCTTCTAAAACTGCATAAGCTGTGTGAAACCCAAATCTTTTACTCCAGAATTCAGCCATTATTACATCGGCAACGGCACCTAAATCCAGATCGCCTGCAGGATTCATATCGTAAGGTTCAATAGTCAGTTCCAATCCGTTTTTATGTGCGTAAGCTTTTCCAAATTCAGCATGGTTTTCCAAAAGAAGCTCTTTGCATGTTTGGCGTAAATCCCACAAAAAACGTTCGGTAATTTCTACACTTTGAACTGCACGACCAGTGTAAGCTAAAAAATAAGGTTCAGGGTCGTAAGCTCGCCTTTTTTTGAATTCTTCAACTATACCTTCTGTCCAGTTTTGTGCACCACTTTCCCAACTATCTATGTGAAAACCTGTCCATCCAACACCTTCTTTTCGGGGAGCAGTTTTTTCCAATAATACATCTGTATAGTTTTTTAAGTGATTTTCAAAATGCTCTGAATTTAGTTTATCCGATTCCAATCCAATTGCAGGTTCTGGCGACGGACGAGTACTGGCTCCTGTAACTCTTTTGCCCATTCGTATAATTGTCCATTTGCCTTCGGGAGCATCCCAAACCAGATGACCATTTGGCTTTAAATACTTGGTTACATCAATAATATCTTGTTGCTTAAGGATATTACTCTCCTCCACATTTTCAAAATTGGCAGGAGCTGGTAAATGCGTCTTTACATTAGGCTTAGAGGAAATTGGATCTCTTTCATAGAGTGCTTTTTCGTTAATATCAGTAATTACAGGCTTTGCAGCATTGGGAATTGCATAAACAGCCACATCTTCATAATAAGGATCTTTCATATTATGCCATTGTGTCTTGCGCTGTTCAGGGACAGGAAGTGAGATATTTACTTTTCTATTACCCGAAATTTCTGTTTCACTAAAAACTAAATGTTTCATCGACTCTTCCGGTTTAACCCAAGGCCCCCCGCTACCACACCAACCCGGGCCAGCTCCCAACGATATTTTAATTCCCAACCTTTCTGCTTCCCTTACAGCATGGACATATAAATTCTGCCACTCTTCGCTCATAAAATCAACCGAACCACGGGGAACTCCAATTCCTACTTCAAGAAATATTAAATTATTAATCCCCACTTCTTTCATTGATTCCAAGTCTTTTGTCATTTCTTTACCCGACAGGTTGCCATCCATAAAATACCAATACACTCCTGGGAAAGAAGTTGGAGGCGGGTTTTGAAAGCTTTCTTTTAACAAGAGTGATTTACTGGATTGCTGACCTAAAACAATGAAGGAACATTGCAGAAAAAGGAGAGTGAAAAGAAGACTAATTCTTGAAATTTGATT